>NZ_CP068564.1:1800000-2100000 GCF_016767175.1 Keratinibaculum paraultunense | reverse complement strand
ATGAATTATAGTAACTTTGTCTGCAAATTTAGTTAGATATATAGCTTCTTCAACAGCAGAATCACCGCCACCGATTACATATACTTCTTTGCCTATACATAGATTGGCATCACAGGTAGAACAGAAGGATATGCCTTTGCCAATTAATTCTTCTTCACCTTTACAACCTATTCGTTTTGGTTTAGCTCCAGTTGCTATTATAATACTTTTAGCATGGTATATATTTCTGAAAGTTTCTGCTATTTTTTCGTTTTCATTAAAATCTACTTTTTTTACATTTGTAAATTTGAAGTCTACGCCAAATTTTTTTGCTTGTTCATAGAATAAATTCATTAATTCTTCTCCACCAATTCCATTTGGAAAACCTGGATAGTTTTCCAAATCTTCAGTAGAAGTGATTAAACCACCAACTAATCCTTGTTCTAAAATAATAGTTTTTAATCTAGATCTACCACAATATATTCCTGCTGTGAGACCAGCAGGACCTCCTCCGATTATTACTACATCATAATATTCGTCTTTTTTAGCCATATATTATCCTCCTTAGCTTAAATAAAAAACTTAACTAACAATTTACTACCAACCCATGCTCCAAAGAATATAAATACAAGATATATCCATCCATGAAGAGACATTGATGCTATACCACTGAATAGAGCACCAATATTACAACCAAAAGATATTCTAGCGCCATATCCCATTAAAAGTCCTCCTAATATAGCAGCTATTGCCTGTCTACCGGATTTTATCTTTTTTATTTTAAATTCAGATGCTAAAAGAGTAGCTAATAATGCTCCGACAATTATTCCTATATTTCTAAATGATCCAGCATGGGCAAGGAAACCATTAGCTAAAGTTTTTCCAGCTTCACCTTGAAAGAAAGCCCAAGTTTCAGGATGCCCACCTAATGCTTGAAGTATCCAAGCTCCCCAGTAAATAAATACGCTAGTAACACCCCAAGGACTTCCACTAGCTGCAAATAAAGCTACGTTTAATATTGCAAGTATAACAGCACCTGTTACATAAGACCAAGGTTCTTTAAAAAATTTATTATAATAAGGACTATCTTTTATCATAAAATAATTACCCCCTTTCAAATCAATTTAATAATTAAAGAAACATCTCTTGGCGGACGACTATTGACCGCCAGGAGATTACTTAGTTTTTTCTATATAAATTTCCCATTCTCCATCATCAATTTCTTCTATTTCGCAGTTATATCCTTCTTTTCTTGCCCATTCAGGAACATTTTTTATAGCACAGCTATGATCTACTTCTACTATTAATGTGTCTCCTACATCAAGATCCTTTATTTTTTTCTGTGTTTTTATTAAAGGTACTGGACATGCTTCACCTAAACAATCTAATTTAACTTCTTTACCCATTTTCATTCCTCCTTAAGTTTTAATTACTTTTATTTCCAAACCAATCTGCTAATATATATAAAGCAAATAAAAGACCAAATTGTAAAACTAATGCTGGAAACCACCCTAAAGCATCAGGAAGGAATAAAGCTTTTCCTTTGCTAAAAAAGTGAGATTCCCAAAATTCGATATGTTTAACACCCCATAAGGAACCTATAACAAAGAAGACTAAAGCTAATACTTGCATTAAAAAACCTTCGCCAACTCTCATTAAAGTTCCAGAAGCACAACCACCTGCAATAACCATTCCTATACCAAACATAAAAGCACCTATTGCTATATGAATTCCTGCAGGGTTAATATTGCCAGGTATTTCTTCGCCTCGAAGAAAAGCACCATATTGTATTCCAGCAAAACCTATTGTTGCAATAGCGATAGTTATAATTACTGCTTTTGTAAGGCTAGTCCCTCCAGTTAGTACAGGGTCTCTTAAAGATGCTGTAAAGCAAAATCTTGAACTTCTAAGGGTATATCCAAATAATATTCCAAACATCCAAGACATAGGGTGTTTGGGACCTAGATCTTTAATAGAATATCCTATTATAATTACTAGTATTAATAATGCTATACCAATTGGTATTTGATTTACTTTCTTTTTCTTTTTTTTGCTAGTTTTAGAAACGCTCATTTGTTCACCTCCTATATTTGACAGAATTTTGTTAAAAGAGTAACATTTAAATAAACACTATACCTTTAATTAAAATTCTATACGAAAAAATTGGTATTTAGCAATTAATAGTGTTAATATAGTATTAAGAATATTAATACTAAACCATCCTTTTGGGGGAGGATTGGGGTAGGAGGGGGTCTATTTGAATATTTATAATTTAGCTTCTTTTATTGAAATAATAAAAGAAGGAAGTATATCTAAAGCAGCAATTAACCTTCATATGACTCAATCAGCATTGAGTCAACAGTTAAAATCTATTGAGGAAGATTTAAATTGTAAATTGGTTGAAAGAAGCAATAAAGGTGTTTGGCCTACAGATGCTGGTAACATTGTTTTAAAATATTCAGAAATTTTTTTAGAATTATATGAAAACATGTTAAAAGAAATAGAAAAATCTAAATTAATTGAGCTAAAAGAGATTAGAGTAGCGTCATCAAATAGCGTATGTGAATATTTAATTCCTTGCACTTTGTATACTTATAGAAAACAACATAGAGGAATAAAATTTATTACAAAATGTGATTATACAGAAAATGTTATTGAAGCAGTAAAAAGTTATAGATCAGATGTTGGCTTTATAACTATGGAGATAACAGAACCAAATCTTAATTGTGTAAAAATACAGAATCATGAATTAGTGATTATATACTCTCCTGACAATGAAGAAATGGAGAAAGTTACAAAATTGAAAGATTTAGCTACTATTGGATTAATATTAGGACCTGAAGAAAGCGGCATTAGAAAAACAATAGAGAATATTTTTAATGCTAATGGAATACTTCTTAAAAATGTTAATATTAAAATGGAATTAGGTAGTGTAGAAGCTATAAAAACATCAGTAATGGAAAATCATGGGATATCTATAGTCCCATATGCAGCTGTAAAAAAGGAATTGTATACAGGAAATTTAATGAGTAAAAAAATAGAAGGATTAAATTTAAAATGTGATATATGTATGATATATTTAAAAGATTATAATTATGAAGAACATATAAAGGACTTTATAAAATATGTAGAAAGATATGGAAGAAATACTTTTTGTTAACCTATTTTTTCAATGGTTATTTCCCATATACCTTTTATAATTTCATTTATATAAATATTACATTTTTCATTAGCTAAAGTATCTTTTATATTTGAAGGGGCACAACTGTGATCTGTTATAATTATTAATTTTTCATTTATTTCTAAATCTTTATAAGCAAGTTTGGTCTTAATAGCTGGGATTGGGCAAAAATCACCTAAACAATCAATTTTTTTTACCATTTTATTATCACTCCTTAATTTTGAATAATACTATTTAAATTGTTATTATCTTCTATATTATTTATAATATAATTGTATCATATTTATTTAATTTATAATTTAATAATATTGGAGGTGTTTTATATGTTTAAATGGAGAGATGATTTTAGTGTTAACATAAAATCAATAGATGATCAGCATAAAGAATTATTTAGAATAGGAAATAATTTATACGATATTGTATCACTAAAAGATGGCATTGATAGATATGATGAGATAATGGAAGCATTATATAGCATGAGGGATTATGCTATATATCATTTTCAATATGAGGAAGAATTAATGGAACAAAATGGGTATCCTGATTATGCTAAGCACAAAAGAGAACATGATGCTTTTATATCAAAAGTTAAATCGGTAGATGAAGAAAAAGTAGATGAAAAGCAAGAACAAGTGGGCATGGACTTGGTCATATTTATTGCAAACTGGATAGAAAATCATATATTAAGGACGGATATGAAATATAAGAATTATTTAAATAACAAAGGGATATTTTAGTTAGTTTATTGGGATAAATTTATATGAAAACTAAAGAGGAAATTACAAAGAAGAAAAACATAGTAGAGTGTTTCACCCATTAATATGATACTGTTGAATTTTATTTATGAGTTTGCAAGTATAAACATGTAAATTAAGAATATATATAGTTAAAAAGAAAATAGAGATTATAAATACTAATAAAATTTATAGTATAAAAGTGATGATAATTTGTAGTACATGTAGCAAAATAGGAGGTTTTTTCATGGGAATAAACGATAAAATGTTTGAAAAAGAGAATGTTAGTAAATTACTATTTAAATTTTCTATACCATCTATAATTGCTATGTTGGTAAATGAATTATATAACATGGTAGATACAGTATTTGTAGGAAGAGCCATAGGAGGAAATGCTATAGGAGCTTTAGTAGTAGTATTCCCTATTCAAAGGATAGTAGCAGCTATTAGTATGATGTTAGCAATAGGTTCATCTACATTTGTAGCTAGGAGAAATGGTGCAAAAGATTATAAAGGTATTAGCAATGTTATTAAAAATGGAAAACATTGGTATTTGTTATAATGATACCTTTAATCATATTGATATATACTTTTAGGGATAGTATTTTAAGCATGTTAGGAGCTAGTGAGAATATACTTCCTTATGCCCATGAATATTTATCTATTATAATATTTGGTAGTATATTTATATGTATGACCACTGTAATGGGATATATAATGATGTCTTTAGGAAATAGAAAAGTGACGTTAGCTAGTACTTCTTTAGGTGCAATTCTAAATGCTATTATAGACTATATATTAGTGATTAAATTATCCTATGGGGTTAAGGGTGCAGCTATAGCTACGGTAGTTTCTCAGTTTATAGGGTTTTTGTATGCTTATTATAAATTTAGAGGAGTTAAGAAAAAATTAAATCTATCTTTAGGTTTTAAATTGAAAAGAGAAATGACTGCAGGAATAATAGCTGTAGGTTTCTCAGCTTTTATAGTGGAAGCAGAAGATGGAATACTTTTAGCTATTTTAAACAATTTATTATTAAATCATGTAGGAGATACAGGAGTTATAATATTAGGAGTTGTTTCTAAATTGTCTATGTTTTTATTTATAACTATGCTTGGTATCAGTTCTGCTATGCAACCTATAGCTGCATATAATTTAGGAGCTAAAAATTACAAGAGACTTAAAAAAGTAGTTAAAGAAACTATCATATTTGCATTTATTTCATCGGCAATTTTATGGTTGTGTGGAATGATTTTTACAGAACAAGCTATTTCATTATTTGTAAAGGAACCAGAATTGATATTAGCATCTGCAAAGGCTTTTAGAGTTATGATAGCTGTATTTCCCATATTAAGTATCTACTATGTGTCTATATACTATTATCAATCCATTGGAAAAGCTAAAAGTTCTTTTGTACTATCTATATTTAGGCAGATAATAGTATTGTTACCTGTATCTTTAATATTAGTAAAAGGAATAAATATGGGAGCGTTAGGGGTGTGGCTATCTTATCCAATTGCTGATTTTACTTCAGGAGTTTGTTCAATATTTTTAACAAGAAAAGTATTTAAAAAACTAGATCATAAAATAAAAGAAAAAGAATTAAAAAGTTTAGAAAAAAGCTATTCAATGAAATCCTATAAATCAAAGGAAATTGGAGAAGATACTATATAATAAAAAGTAATAAAGTTTTAGGCAGGATATTATGGCATATAATTCCTGCCTATTTTTATGTTAAATAATATATAAAATAAAACATTGAACAAGTGTAATGAAGGTGTTATTATATATTTAGATACAATTATATCAAGACATAGAACTGTACCCATACATATTGTGGAAGGAGGCTGTTTTCATGAAATATAATAGTTTAAAAACATTAGTAAGATATGCTATGCTAATAGCATTAACCACAGTTATGACTATGGTAATTCAAATTCCTACAGTAGGGACTGAAGGTTATTTAAATTTAGGGGATATGGTTGTTTTTTTAGCAGCACTTATATTAGGTAGAAAAGGGGGATTTATAGTAGGAGGTTTTGGTTCTGCTCTAGCAGATTTGATAACTGGATATACTCATTATGTACCTATTACATTTGTGGTAAAGGGGTTAGAAGGGTTTATTGCAGCTAGTTTATTAGAAACCAAAATAGGAAAAGATAAACCTATAGTGGCGACATCTATAGCTGGAATATTTATGGCCTTTGGATATTTCATACCAGAAACCTTTATGTATGGAAAGGCTGCTGTAGCATCTATTCCAGGGAATATACTGCAAGGTTTAGTAGGAGCTATAACTTCTGTGGTATTATATAATGCGTTAAATAGAGTAAAAGGAATTAAATAGTAAATTATAGAAAAACATCTCTATATACTTTTTATATTGTGGCTTATGTTTAAGTGTCTTATATAGAGATGTTTTTCAACTGGAAAATTAAGAGGCTTTTTTGATATTTTTATCAGACCATCCGAACATTTCTAACATTATTTTATTAACATCAGTATTATCCATATGGATCGAAAATCTTTCAGCACCTGGACCGTATGCTTTTATGGGAACATCAGTAGCAGTATGAGCACTTGAAGCCCAGCCTGTATTAGAATTAAGATTTACGATATTTACAAGGGATTCTATAGATTTTTTACTTATAGAATTTTTAATTTCTTTGCTTTCTTCTGGATTTAATTTAATACCTAATTTTTGTTCTATTTCTTTTTCAAAATTTTTCTCATTTAAAGTAGGAAATAAATTTTCTAGGGAAATTTTTTGTTTTTTTAATTCTTCAGGTTTAAAATTGTAAACTCCATATCCTCCAATTGCAAGACCTCCAGTTTCATGGTCTGCTGTTACTATTACTAATGTGTTTTTATCTTTTTTAGCAAAATCTAATGCTGTTTTTACTGCATCGTCAAAGGCTATTACATCTAATGCTGTAGTAGCAGGATCATTTGCATGAGAAGCATGATCAATTCTTCCGCCTTCTACCATCAAAAAGAATCCGTTTTTTTCATTGTTTAGTATTTCAATGGCTTTTGCTGTCATTTCAGAAAGACTAGGCTCTTTAGACTTATCTCTATCTATTTCATAATTCATATGGGTTAGATTAAATAATCCTAATATTTTACCTTTATTTATTTTATTTAAATCATCTACTGTTTCTACATATTTATATCCATATTGTTTTGCTTTTTCAATTAGATTTTTATTATCTTCTCTTTTACCACCTTTAGTTTTAGGTATAAAATGCCTTTTACCTCCGCCTAATAATACATTTACTTTATGTTCAATCATTTCTTCAGCAATTTCGTTTTCAGCATCTCTATCTGCATTATGAGAAGCAAATACAGCAGGTGTAGCATGTGTAATTCTTGTTGTAGTAACAAGACCTACAGATTTACCATTTTTTTGTGATTTTTCTAAAATAGTTTCTAATGGTTTTTTATTTTTATCTACACTTATATACCCATTATAAGTTTTAACTCCTGTAGCGAGAGCTGTACCTGCCGCAGCTGAATCAGTAACCCATTTTTCTTCTTGAGGCAAAGGATGAGTTGATACAGTTCCATTATATGGCATTGAATCCATATAAAGTTCAGAACCTTTTAATATACGCCCTAAAGTAATGTGAGATTCACCCATTCCATCTCCAATAAGTAATATTATATTTTTTACTGGTTTTTGAGAATCTTTATCCATATTTTCAGCTATTGCATATATGTTTGTTTGTAAAAATATAGATAATACAAGAATAAAACTTAGAATTAAACTATAAATTTTTTTGAATTTAGAATTTTTTAAAATAAACATATAAACCCTCCTTTAATAATTGTTATCTTTATTATAGAAAAAGATTGTAAGGAATATATTAACTGAAAGTAAAAATTTAGTAAATTATATATTGCTATAATCACTCAAAATTTAAAATCCTCCCTTATTATGTTGAAGCAAGAATGATAAAGGAGGATTTTAATATTATTAAAAAAAGAATCTAAAATAAAATTTTATTGAAATATATTTAGAAAACAACTTGAATTATAATTCAAGTTGTATAGAATTTTTTATAGTCACTAATTTTAAAAAGCCCAATTACCATTTTCAAATATTTGGACTTTTTTCCCATCTTTAGTTTCCCCAATTATAGATAAATCTTCTGAGCCTATCATAAAATCCACATGAGTTAAGGAGTCATTAACTCCTCTTTTTTCTAATTCTTCCTCAGTCATATTTTCTCCACCTTCAATATTTGTAGGATAAGCTTTGCCTAAAGCAAAATGACAGGAAGCATTTTCATCAAAAAGCGTATTTAAAAATATTATATTGGAATTGGATATAGGAGAATCATATGGTACTAAAGCAACCTCTCCTAAATGTTTAGCACCTTCATCTAGAGAAAGTAGATCTTTTAATACTTCATAGCCTTGTTCAGCTTCAAAATCTACAACTTTTCCTTCTTCAAAAACTAGCTTAAATTCGTCTATTAGATTTCCACCATAGTTTAATGGTTTTGTACTATAAACTACACCATTAACTCCAGTTTTTAAAGGCATGGTAAATACTTCTTCTGTAGGTATGTTGGGAACGAAGAATACATCTTTAGCATTTTTACTCCCACCACCTGCCCATATATGACCTTCAGGCAATTCTACTTCTAAATCGGTACCATTGGAAGATTTATAATATAGTTTTTTAAATTTCTTTTCATTTAGGAAATTAACTTTTTCCTCTAAATTTTTAAGATGTTCTTCCCAAGCTTTAATTGGATCTTCTAGATCCATTCGAGTAGATTTAAATATAGCTTTCCATAGTTTTTCCATAGCTTCTTCTTCTGATACATCAGGGAAAACTCTACTAGCCCAGCCTTGTGTAGGGATAGATACTACACACCAAGCATTTATATCATTCATGGTGTAATTTCTAAAATTCTTTAATGCTATAGATGAGGATTTGTTATAAGCTGCAATTTTCTTAGGATCTATATCTTTAAGTAATTCTGGATCTTGAGAATATATGGATAAAAATCCAGCACCATCTTCTGCATACTCCTCCATACCATCAGCATACCATTTAGGAAAGTTTTCAAATACTTCCATAGGAGCATTTTCGTATTTCATTTTAGTTAGTATTTCATCATTCCAATTTACATGAACCTCTTTTGCCCCAAGTTCATAAGCATGTTTTGTCACTAGTCTTACAAAATCTGCCCCTTCTATGGGAGTATTAATAACCAATGGTTGACCTTTTTGTAGGTTGATGCCTACTTCTACACAAAGTTTTGCATACTCATCTAGCATAATATTAAAATTTTTCATTTAATCACCTCTAATTATGTATTTGAGTATAGTTTATAGGATTAGGGAAGAAATGTAAATAGTTATGTAGGCTTTAATTAAAAAATATATGTTTTTTATTATATAAAATTAAGATTATTTGACGCTTACACATAATATATAGTAATATAAAGTGGAATGAGAAATTTCAAAAAATAAATTAAATTAATCGAATATATCAGAGAAAAATTTTATAGGCATTGGGGGATAATGATGAATTTAGCATTAATTGGCGTTAATCATAATATATCACCTATTGAAGTTAGAGAGAAAGTTTCTTTTACTGAATCTATGCGCATAGAAGCTTCTAGTATGCTTTTAGATAAATCAATAAATGAAATTGTAATTCTTTCAACTTGTAATAGAAGTGAAATATACATAGCTAGTGAGAACATAGAAAATTCAACAAAGGAAGTAAAAAAATTTTATAGCGTTTTTTTTAATTTTCCTCAAATAGAAAAATATTTATTTATTAAAAAAGGAAAAGAGGTAGTAGATCATCTCTATATGGTTGCATCAGGCTTGGATTCATTAGTTTTAGGAGAGGATCAAATATTAAATCAAGTAAAAGAAGCTATGATCTTTTCTATGGATTTAGGATTCAGTGGGAAAGTTTTAAACAAACTATTCATGGAAGCTATAAAAGAAGGGAAAAAAATAAAAACAAATTTAAAAATATCTGAAATTCCATTATCTACTAGCTATATTGGAATTAAACTTCTAAAAAAAGAAATAGGCTGTCTTGAAGGGAAAAAAGCTCTTATAATTGGTGCTGGAGAAATTAGCAAATTAGCACTGCAATATTTATGCGAAGAAGAATTAGATAAAATATATGTTGCTAATAGAACTAATAATAAATTAAAAGATATGTTTAACGAATTCCCTTATTTAATACCAATAGAATATAAAGATAGGTATAAAGTCTTGAATGATGTAGACATAATGATAACAGCTACATCAGCTCCTCATGTTATAATAACTCATGAACATATACCCATTATTAATAAAAAATTATATATACTAGATTTAGCCTTACCTAGAGATGTGGATCCTAAAGTTAAAAATATAGAAAACATTATCTTATATCATATTGATGATCTTAAAAAAATATCTGAGCATAATCAACAAAAAAGAGAAGAGCTTTCAGAAAAAGCTAAAGTTATAATAGATGAAGATGTAAAAGAATTTATAGAATGGATGGAAAGTATAAAAGTAGACCCTGTTTTAAAATCTTTAAATGAGAGATGTTTAGAGATAAAAGAAGATACAATGAAATATATAAATCGGAAATTGGATCTGAATCAAAGAGAGAAGAAAATAATAGATAAAATGCTTAGCTCAGCTTTAAAGAGAGTTATAAGAGAACCAATAAAAAATTTGAAAAGTATAGAAAAAGAAAGCGTAGATAGTTATATAGAAATGCTAAATAAATTATTTAATTTTTAGGAGTGAAAATATGTTTTATCCTATAATGCTAGATATAAAAAATAGAGATATTGTAGTTATTGGAGGAGGTAAAGTTGGTTATAGAAAAGCTACAAATTTTTTAAATTTCGAAGGAAAGGTGAAGGTAATAAGTGAGCATTTTTTTACTAAGTTTTATGAATTGGAAAACAAATATGATAAAAATATTATTTTAATTGAAGATACATATAAAAAAGAATATATAAAAGGATCTTTTTTAGTAGTAGCAGCTACTTCTTCTGCAAGAATAAATGAAAGAATTTCCAAAGATTGTGATGATGAAGAGATTTTATGTAATGTAGTAGATAGCTTAGAAAATTCAAATTTTATTTGCCCTTCTTTTATAAATAAAGGGGATTTATTATTAGCAATTTCCACTATGGGGAAGTGCCCTTTTTTAAGTAAAAAAATAAGAGAGGATTTGGAAAAAAGATATTCCAAAATAGACGAAGAATATATTATTTTGTTAGGCAAAGTTAGAAACATTATTTTATCTAAATATAATCATAAAAAAGATAAACTTTTAAAGTATTGTTTAGAATTAAATAAGGAAGAATTAAAAGATTTTTATGAGGAACTTATTAAGGGGGAGAATATATGAAGATTGTAGTTGGAGCTAGAGGAAGTAAATTATCAGTTGTTCAAAGTAATTTAGTTATAAATATGCTTAAGAATGTTTATCCTTATCTTGATATAAAATTAAAAACAATAAAAACTAAAGGAGATATATTAAGAGAATTTTCTTTGGATAAAATTGGTGGTAAAGGAGTATTTGTGAAGGAAATTGAAAATGAGCTTTTAAATGGAGAGATTGATATAGCAATACATAGTATGAAAGACATGCCAGGAATTCTTCCAAAAGGTTTAAAATTATCACATGTGCCAAAAAGAGAAGATTACAGGGATGTAATGATTTTAAGGAAAGGTTTGAACAATTTAAATGAATTGCCTATTGGAGGTAAAATTGGTACAGGAAGTAAAAGAAGAAAATATCAATTACTTAGATATAGAAAAGATTTAAATATAGTTAGTATAAGAGGTAATATAGAGACTAGAATAAGAAAAATAGAGTCAGAGGAATTGGATGGCGTAGTATTAGCAGCTGCTGGAATAAAAAGGTTAAGACTTCATGAGATTTTAGAAAATAAAATCATATATTTAGATAAAGAAATAATGTTACCGTCTCCTTGCCAAGGAATACTTGCTATTGAAATTAGAGAAAATGATGAAAAAATAGAAAATTTACTAAAGAATATATCCCATGAAAAAACAGAAGTACAAGCAAAAGTAGAAAGAGCATTTTTAAAGAGAATAGGGGGGAATTGTAAAGTACCTATAGGTGCATATTGTGAAGTATATGATGAAAAAGTAGTTTTAGAAGGTTTTTTAGGAACGCAAGACGGTAGTATATTGATTAATAAAACATTAAAAGGTAAAAGAGATTCTTTAGAAAAACTAGGTTACAATCTTGCTGATATAATGCTTAAAGAGAGGGATTCTAAATGAAAGGGAAAGTATATTTAGTAGGAGCTGGTCCGGGAGATGATAGCTTAATAACTTTGAAAGGGCTTAAATGTATAAAAAAAGCAGATGTAATAATATATGATAGGTTAATAAATAATAACCTTTTAAAAGAATCAAAGAAAAATTGCAAATTTATTTATGTAGGGAAAAAGTCTAAAAAACATATTAAAACTCAAGATGAAATAAATGAAATAATATATAGAGAAGCACTGGAAGGGAAAATTGTCGTAAGACTTAAAGGCGGAGACCCTTATGTGTTTGGAAGAGGTGGAGAAGAAGGAGAATACTTAGCAAAAAGAAATATTCCTTTTGAGATTGTACCAGGTGTTACTTCGGCTATTGGGGGATTAGCTTATGCAGGGATACCTATAACTCATAGAAATTATGCATCTTCTTTTCATGTTATAACAGGACATTTAAAAGATGAAAATGATAAATTAAATTGGGAGGTATTGGCATCATTAGATGGGACTATTGTATTTTTAATGGGGATTTCTAACTTAGAAAATATATCCAAAAATCTTATTGAAAACGGGAAGGATAAAAACACACCTGTAGCTATAGTAAGTTGGGCTACTATGCCTTATCAAAAGGTAGTTGAAGGTAATCTTTCAAATATATATGAAAAAGCAATGAAATATAATATAGTGCCTCCAAGTATTATAGTAATTGGAAATGTAGTTAAATTGAGAAAGAATCTTAATTTTTTTGAAAGGAAAATATTATTTGGTGAAACTATAATTGTAACTAGGGCTAGAGAACAAAAAAAAGAATTTGTTGATAAATTAAGAGAATTTGGAGCTACGACTTATGAGTTTCCTACTATCAAAATAGATGAAATAACTCCTAATATAGAATTAGAGAATGCAATAGAAAATATAGAACAATATACCTATTTATTATTAACTAGTGTAAATGGAGTAAATATATTTTTTAAAAAACTTTTTTCTTTAGGATATGATTCTAGAAAATTAGGAGGATTAAAAATTGGAGTTATAGGTTCTAAGACAGCGAAAGCAATGGAACGATACGGAATAAAGCCAGATTTTATTCCAAAAGAATATGTATCAGAATTTTTAACAAAATATTTAAAAAATGTTTTAACAACAAAGGACAAAGTATTATTACCAAGAGCTAAAAATTCAAGATCCTATTTAGTAGAAGAACTTTCTAAGATATGTGATGTAGATGAGATTAAAATTTATAATACAGTTAAAGGAACAGATAAAGCTGAAGAGTTAGTAGATTTTTTAAAAGACAAGAAAGAATTTTATTTAACCTTCACTAGTCCTTCAACTTTTAATAATTTTGTAGAAATATTAGGAGATAATTCTCAAAATATTTTAAAGAGAGGTAAAATATTATCGATAGGACCAGTAACATCAAAAGTTATAAGAGAAGGTGGACATGAAGTTTATGGTGAAGCAAGAAAACATACTATAGAAGGTATAATCGATTTATTAATAAAGGAAAGGAGATAAAATAATGAATATAATAAATAGGCCTAGAAGGCTTAGAAAAAATGAAATTATTAGGAATTTAATCAAAGAAACGAGGCTATGTATTGAAGATTTCGTTTATCCAATATTTGTAAGAGAAGGGATAAATATTAAAGAAGAAATAGCATCTATGGAAGGAATTTATAGATATTCAATAGATAAGGTATTAAAAGAAGTAGAGGAAATAGAAAAATTAGGGATAAAAGCTATTTTATTATTTGGAATTCCAGACAGAAAAGATGAATTAGGAACAGAAGGCTATGCAGAAAATGGGATAGTACAGAGGACCATAAGAGAAATAAAAAAAGTGTTTCCTGAAATGTATGTTATAACAGATATATGTATGTGTGAGTATACATCTCATGGGCATTGTGGAATTCTTTTAGAAAATGGATATGTAGATAATGATAAAACATTAGAGTATTTGGGGAAAATTGCTTTAAGTCATGCAAAGGCAGGGGCAGATATGGTAGCTCCTTCTGATATGATGGATGGTAGAGTAAGATACATTAGAAATTTTTTAGATGATAATGGATTCGAAACAGTACCAATTATGGCATATAGTGCTAAATATGCATCTTCTTTTTATGGACCTTTTAGAGATGCAGCAGATTCTGCACCAACTTTTGGAGATAGGAAGTCTTATCAAATGGATCCTGCTAATGCAGATGAAGCTATGAGAGAAATTAAATTAGATATAATGGAAGGTGCAGATATAGTAATGGTGAAACCAGCTCTTTCTTATCTTGATATTATAAGAAAAGCAAAAGATAATTTTAATATACCTTTAGCTGCTTATAATGTTAGTGGAGAGTATTCAATGCTTAAAATGGCTATAAAAGAAGGAATTTTAAGTGAAACGGTTGTATTAGAATCTTTACTTTCAATTAAAAGGGCAGGTGCAGATATTATTATTTCATACTTTGCTAAAGATGTAGCAGAAATTTTAAATAGTTAAAAGGAGATGATTGTGTGAACTTGGGAAAATCGAAAAAAATATATGATGAAGCTATAAAATATATTCCTGGAGGAGTAAATAGTCCTGTTAGAGCTTTTAAATCTGTTGGAACTTATCCAATATTTATTAAGAAAGGACATGGTAGCAAAATAGAAGATGAAGATGGAAATAAATATATCGATTATATTTGTTCATGGGGACCTTTAATATTAGGACATTCTAATGAAAAATTATTAGAAGGTATAGATGATATTTTAAGAAGTGGAATAAGTTTTGGTTTACCTACTAAAATAGAGGTGGATATGGCAAAACTTATTGTAGAATCTTACAATGGAATAGAAATGGTGAGAATGGTAAATTCAGGAACGGAAGCGACTATGAGTGCTATAAGAGTAGCTAGGGGTTATACTGGTAGAGATAAAATAATTAAATTTGAAGGTTGCTATCATGGACATAATGATTGCTTACTTGTAAAATCAGGTTCAGGGACTATAACTTATGGAATACCTACTAGTAGTGGTGTTCCAGCAGATATTATAAAAAATACTATAGTTTGTAAATATAATGATTTAGAAGATGTAAGAAAAACTTTTGAGAAATTTGGGGAGGATATAGCAGCTGTAATAATAGAACCTGTAGCAGGAAATATGGGAGTGGTTCCTAGTGATAAAGAATTTTTAGAAGGACTTAGAAGAATAACTAAAGAAAATGGTTCATTACTTATATTTGATGAAGTAATAACAGGCTTTAGGATAAGCTATGGAGGAGCTGGCGAGGTATATGGGATTGAGCCGGATATGGCTTGTTTTGGTAAAATAATTGGTGGAGGTTTCCCAGTTGGAGCTTACGGCGGGAAAAGAGAGATAATGGAAATGGTATCTCCAATAGGTCCAGTATATCAGGCAGGTACTCTTTCAGGTAATCCATTGGCTATGCATATAGGATATAGAATTTTAAAAGTGTTAAAGGAAAATAAAAATATATATAAAGAATTAGAAGAGAAAGCTATTATGATGGAAGAAGGGATTAGACGAAATATTGAAGAGTTAAATATAAATGCAAAAATAGTAAGATTTAAAAGCATGTTAACACTTTTCTTTGGGAAAGGACCTTTTAAAAATTTTGATGATGTTCAATCTTGCGATATTGAAATGTATGCTAAATATTTTAATGAAATGTTAAAACGAGGAATAATGCTTCCACCAGCTCAATTTGAAGGAATGTTTTTGTCAGCAGCTCATACTAAAAAAGATATAGAATATACTATTAAGGCTAATTATGAAGCATTGAAAGTTATAAAGTAATATTTGTATAATGGGTAATAGCTTGATTATTCTGATATTATCCAAATATCTTTTGAAGAATTTAAGCATAAATACAAAAAAAGAGTAGGACATGTGCCCTACTCTTTTTGTATTATTCTAACCACACAATTGGTTTTATTAAATCCTTTGGTTTTTCAACCATAAGGTTATAAGCATCGGCTATTTTATCTATCCCTTTGAATTCATGAGTTACTAGCTTAGATGGATCCACTCTCCCAGCCATTACAAGCTGGATCATAGCTTCCATTCTCACTCGCCCACCTGGAGTAAGACCGCCTTTAATAGTCTTATGTGCCATTCCAAACCCCCATGCTGGGCAAGATATTGGTATATCTTCCATACTTTCATACATATTAATATTTGCAACAGTTCCTCCTGGGCGAACCATCATTACAGCTTGATTTACTACATCAATTCCGCCACCTGCAATAATGACCCTATCAACGCCATTACCATCTGTTATTTCCATTACTTGCTCAACTATATCTCCTTCTTTATAGCTAATTATTTTTGTGGCACCATATTCCTTGGCCAACTCAACAGCTTTAGGTCTAGTACCTACACCAAATATCTTACCAGCACCTCTAAGTTTAGAACCTGCAATTGCCATCAAACCTACTGGCCCAATACCTATTACTACTACAGTATCACCAAATTCTATATCTGCAAGTTCTGCACCATGAAACCCTGTTGTCATCATATCTGTAACCATAACAGCAGACTTTAAGTCCATACCTTCAGGTAGAAGAGCTAGATTCATATCTGCATATCTAATACGGGCATATTCAGCATATAGACCATCTTCATAACTAGAGAGATTTATACCTTTCAGTTGTCCTCCACTATGCTGGTGCATATTATATTGTATTTCTTTTTCACTCCAATCTGGAGTTACTGCAGGTATAATCACTTTGTCTCCAGGTTTTATTCTCCTTACATCTTCTCCTACTTCAGTAACTATTCCTATTCCTTCATGTCCCATAATTAAGTTTGGGGGTGCAATTCCCATTTGAACACTATGGACATCAGATGAACATGCTGCAATAGCTGTAAGTTTAACAATTGCATCTTTTTTTCCACAGGTTGGTATTGGCTTTTCAACAAACCCAATCTTACCTTTTTCTAAAAAAGCATATCCTTTCAATGTACTACCTCCTCACTATATTAATTAGGAAATTTATGTCAATAACATATTTATGAAATATATTTTCCTTACATTACTTATTACCCATTAATAGCATTTTATATTTAAAAAAAATAAAAATATTTAAAAAATTAAAACAATGAAAAGATAATATATACAAGACTAATATTATAGATAATTATTAAATATATTTGATAACCATCTAATATAAATATATAATATAATCATAAAAAAAGAAAGGGTGATTTAATGGGCATAGGGTATGACATTATTAGTTCTCCTAATTGGCCTTTAGAAGTGGTAAATTTTCTATTGGAAATTAAAATGGAACGGGAAAAGGAGGTTATAAAAAATCATAAATCCTTTGGGAAAACAGAGGAAGAAATGCTACAGTTTTTTAAACCTTATTTAGACTATAAGGAAGTATTAAAAAAAGAAATATTACCTATTTATAAAGAATATCCAAAACTAGAAATTGTTTTTAGATTAGATGATGAAGATAATACCCATGATCAGCCAGATTTAGTTCGTTATACTACCAAGATAGAGGATGAAAAATATAGAAGACCTCTAACTGATGAAGAAGCAAGCAAAATTGTAGAAGATGCTATATTGGATGTGCTTCGAACTTCTTTTGTAGAATTAGAAGATAATGCGAAAATAAGATCTTTGTCCCATCTTATAGAACTTCTGGAGAGTGTAGAAAAAACAGCAGAACAAAAATTACAGATTATTTCTCTTTATGAAAATAGATGTGAATTTATGAGAGAATTTCAGGAATTTATCGAAAGAGCTATACCTATATTTAAAGCTCATTACCCTATTATATCTAAGGATGTTAATATGGCTTTAAAAAAATTAGAACAAATGGAAGATTTAAAATCTACACTATGGAAAATATTTTCTACAAAACCAATAGATGCAGAAGAAATTATTATTAGAATAGGTATTTTTTCTTTTAATCAATTATCTGCTGAATATGATGAAAATATTTTAGAATATACTGTTGGGATTTATTTCTTTTTACTTGATGAATTAAAAGAAAAATATGGAACTCAATTAGATGCTTTAGTTACAGATTTAAAAGCAATAGCTGATAATACTAGATTAAATATTATGTATAGCTTAGCAAAAGAGCCTATGTATATTCAACAATTAGCAGAAGAATTAAATTTAACTCCAGCAACTATATCCCATCATATAGACGTTTTACTTAAAAGTGAATTAATATCTATTACCATGGATGTAGAGAAAAGTAAAAAAATTTATTATGAAGTTAACAAAGAAAAATTAAAAACTTTAGCTAGAAATATTGAATCCATAGGGGAAAGGAGTAATATGGATGGAAAAACAGATAAAATATCCATTTTGTAAAACCATAAATAGATTGATTAAAAATGTAAATGAAAAAAATCCTAAATTATATATTTACTTTTTTATCTATACTATAGCTGCTATTATATACCCATTTTTTTCTATTCTTCTGCCTAAATTGTTAATAGAACAATTTAGTTTAGGAAGTATGATAAGCTTAAAAAATATCCTCCGTATAATTTTAAGTTTCTTTATTCTTAGTAGTATAGTAGGATTTATTGAAACTTATATAAAAAGTTCTTGTTATACTAAAATTACAGCTTTAAGACTAGATTATTTAAAGGATCAATTTCAAAAATTAGTGGAAATGGATTATAAATATGTAGAAGATGCTAGTTTTTATGAAACCTATGATAGAGCATTGGAGGCCAATAATAGTAACGATAATGGTGTAGAGGGAGTTTATCATAAATTATTTACAACACCAGCAGTATTTATAACCTCCATATTGTTTTCCATTTGGATTGGTAGGGTTAGTATTTGGATTTTACTATCATTAATTTTAAACGTAGTAGCTAATCTATGGATTCAAAGAAAAGTAAATGAATATGAATATAGCATGAAAAAAGAATTATCTCGTCAAAACAGGAGGAAGAGATATTATTATGAAACTACCCATGATTTTAGCTTTGGAAAGGAAATTCGGCTATATAATCTAAAGAATAGGGTTTTAGAAAACTACAATAAAGAAATTCAAAAATATATAGATTTAAATAAATTAATTAAAAAAAAGGAGTTTGCTTTAGGATTTTTAGGACTATTTACTTTATTCATAAACCAAGCTGCACTGTATGGCATATTGATATGGAAAGTAGTCCATGGTATGAGTATTGCAGATTTTTCTATGTACTTAGCATTAATACTTCAACTTTCCCTTTTATTAAATACTCTAATAGAAGATATATCCTTCATATATCGTGAATCCCTATATGTACATGATTTCTTTAAATTTTTGGATACTGATTTAGGAGAAATTGGTGGAGAAAAAAAGGCTATTGAAAAGGACACACTGGAAATTGAATTTAAAAATGTTAGCTTTAAATACCCTAAAACAGATAATTATATATTTGAAAATTTAAATTTTAAAATACCTAAAGGTCAAAGACTAGCCATTGTAGGTTTAAATGGGGCTGGAAAATCTACTTTAGTGAAACTTATGACAGGATTATATGATGTAGATGAAGGAGAAATTTTAATTAATGGTATTCCCATTAAAGATTTCAATAAAAAAGAACTTTACTCTATGTTTTCTGTAGTATTTCAAGATGTGAATATTTTAGCCTATACTTTGGCAGAAAATGTAGCCTGTGCATCCGAAAATATAGACAAGGATAGAGTATATGAAGTTTTAGATAAAGTTGGACTTAAAAACAAAGTAGCTTCTTTCCCTAAGGGTCTAGATCAAATGATGCTAAAGATCATAGATGAAAATGGAACAGAATTATCTGGTGGAGAAAGTCAAAAGCTAGCCATAGCACGTGCATTATATAAAGATGGAAATATGGTAATAATGGATGAACCTACCTCTGCATTAGATGCATTGGCTGAAGCAGAAATATATAAAGATTTTAGTGAATTAGTAGAGAACAAAACCTCCATATATATATCTCATCGTCTATCTAGTACTAAATTTTGTGATGCCATAGCTTTATTTGATAAAAGGGGTTTGATAGAATACGGTACCCATGAAGAACTTATGGAAAAACGAGGGGAATATTATAAGATGTTTACTATTCAAGGGAAATATTATCAAGAAGGAGGAGAAATAATTGAAACAGCTTAAAAAAATGAAATCATTTTTAAGTATTTCTTGGAAGGCTTCCCCTAGTTATATTATACTATTACTAGTAAATGCTTTATTAGAAAGTGCTAGAATTGTTGTAAATATTATATTACCTAAGTATCTAATAGACGAATTATTAGGGAATAAAGATCCTCAAATGCTTTTAATTTTAGGTTCTGCCATTGTTTTATCCAATGTAATTTTCAAACTTATTGAAAATATAATGAAAAAGCAATTGACCATAGGACGAATTAAATTAGAAGAAAAGATGAGTCAAATTATGGCAAATAAGATTATGAATGTGGATTTTTCTTATTTGGAAAACCCATATTATTTGGATTTAAAGGAAAGAGCTGTTTTTGCCATTAATAATCAATTAGCATTGGAAAATATAATTGTAGGAATAACTAATACAATAAGGGATTTAATCACCATAATTAGTTTACTTATAATACTATTTTCATTATCCTGGGTATTGGTAGTATTTTTATTATTAACTATTGGCTTAAACCTTTGGATATACAGTTCCTTTGCCAATTATCAACAAGAATTTTTCCAATCTATAATCCCCATCAATAGAAAATATGGATATTATATGGGGCTTGGTTTTCAGGATAAACCTCAAAAAGATATTCGTCTTTATAATATGGGACAAATGTTAACTCAGAGAGTGATAGAATACAATAAAGATTTAATGGATGAATTTCAAGTTTTTTATAATAGATTAGGAAAGATAGAAGGATTATATAATGTAATCAATGTTTTACAAGCAAGTATCGCCTATGGATATGTGGGACTTAGGGTTATTAGTGATAAATTTGGACCCAATATTAGCATTGGTTCTTTTACTATGTATGTAAATGCAGCAATTAACTTTTCTCAAACTACTACAAAATTAGGAGAGAATATAACATTAACTTTTCAAATGTTACAATATTTAGATCCATTTATGGAGTTTATATCTCTTCCTGAAACCAAGGAATATAGTGGGAATTTAAAAATGGAAGATGAAATTAAATCCATATCCTTTAAAAATGTTTCCTTTAAATATCCAGGTAGCGATAAATATGTATTAGAGGATATTTCCTTTGATATCAAGGGGGGAGAGAAAATTTCTATTGTAGGATTAAATGGGGCAGGTAAAACTACATTGATTAAACTATTGTGTCGTCTTTATGAACCAGATTCTGGAGAAATATTTGTAAATGGACACAATATATATGATTATGAATATGAGTCCTATATGGGAAAAATAGCTGTAATATTTCAAGATTATAAACTTTTTGCATTTACTGTTGGAGAAAATATTAGTTGTAATGAGGGATATAAAGAAGATAAAAAAATAATGGATTTAATAGAAGAAGTAGGATTGAAAGAAAAAATTGATTCTTTACCCAATGGGCTAGATTCCCTTATGGGAAAGGCTTATGACGATAAGGGTATAGAGTTATCTGGTGGAGAAAGTCAAAAGATTGCAATAGCTCGTGCACTATACAAAGATGCTCCTTTAATTATTTTAGATGAACCTACATCTGCATTAGATCCTTTAGCAGAAGCGGAGATATATGAACATTTTAATACTTTGGTAAAGGGTAAAACTGCCATATATATTTCTCACCGTATGTCTAGTAGCGTATTTTGTGATAGGATTTTACTTATTGAAGATGGCAAGGTAGTAGATTATGATAGTCATGCTAATTTAATGGAGAAAAAGGATAGTCTATATTATAAATTATTTACTACTCAAGCGAAGAACTATCAACTAGATATAGCGTAAATACTTCCTTTATTTTTTCCAATAAAAACTGGTATAATAATTTGGAAGGAGTTGAGTATATGGCAAGGAAAAAGAAAATAATTGAAATGGAAATAAAAGATAATATCTTTTCAAATAAATCTGTAGGAGAATTTGAAGGTAAAAAGATCATATGTAAAGGTGGTATAAAAGGGCAAAGAGTTAAGGTTCTCTTAGGCAGAAAGAAGATGGATTATATTGAAGGGAAAATACTTGAGATATTGGACAAATCCCCTATAGAAACGGAAATAGGTTGCCCTCATTTTGGAAGTTGTGGAGGTTGCACTTATCAAAGAATTCCCTATGAAGAGGAATTGAAATTTAAGGAAAGTTTAGTACTTGAACTGTTTGAAAGAGAAGGTATAAAGGATTTTAACTATTTAGGAATAGAAGAAAGTCCCCGTATAGAAGGATATAGAAATAAGATGGAATATACTTTTGGGGATATAGAGAAGGGAGGGCCATTGTCTTTAGGTCTTCATAAAAGGGGAAAATTTTATGAAATTGTGGAGGTTACAGAATGCAATATTGTAGATAAGGATTTTGTAGTCATATTAAAGGAAGTGTTAAATTATTTTAGGGAAAAGGGAATACCTCACTATAATAAAAAAAGTCATACTGGGATATTGAGGCATCTAGTTATTAGAAAAGCTTTATCAACAGGGGAAATACTTATAAATTTAGTAACTAGTTCTCAAGGAGAGATAAATCTAGAGGAATTTAAGGATTTGCTTCTTGGATGTGAGAAGATAAAAGGAAATATTGTAGGAATATTTCATACTATAAATGATAGTTTAGCCGATGCTATTAAAGTAGATGAGTTAAATTTAATATATGGGAGGGATTATGTAATAGAGGAAATATTAGGATTGAAGTTTAAAATATCCCCTTTCTCATTTTTTCAAACTAATACCTTTGGTGCAGAAAAGTTGTATTCCATAGTAAGGGAATTTGTTGGAGATGAAAAGAATAATGTAGTATTCGACTTATACTCTGGTACAGGTACCATAGCCCAGATTTTGTCACCAGTATGTGAAAGGGTAATAGGGATAGAGATTGTTGAAGAAGCTGTAGAGATGGCTCGGGAAAATGCTAAGCTAAATGGTCTTGACAATGTGGAGTTTATTGCAGGAGATGTCTTAAAAGAGGTAGATAATCTAAAGGAGACTCCTGACTTAATAATAATAGACCCACCTAGAGATGGGATTAATCCTAAAGCTATAAACAAGATAGTAGACTTTAATCCTAAAACCTTTGTATATGTATCCTGTAATCCTGTTACATTGGTTAGGGATTTGAAGGTGTTTATGGATAGGGGATATAAAATAGATAAGATGAAGTTAATGGATATGTTCCCGAGAACGACACACGTTGAGAGTATAATTCTGATGACGTATTGTGGTTTGGAGGACAAATAGCAAGACTTGACTACAATATGTAGTGGTTTGAGTAACAAATTTGGGTCAAAAATCGGTGAAAAAACACCCTTTTTTGACCCTTTAAAATAGGGTAAAATATATATGACATAGGGTAATTAGAGAGATGATACCCTAAAATCTAAAATAATTCAATATTTGTTAGCAAATAAAATTGTTATTATTTGGTAAATTAATGTTATAATTGAGTTACTACTTAATGCTCATGGGGTGAAAATTTTGATAATTATACTATTTGGTGTGATAACAGATGACGAAGTAGATTTTATTAATAGGATTTTTTCAAAAATGAATGTAAAAATGTATAATATTTCTTTTAATATGTTAAAGAATAAATTTGATGCAGAAGAAGCTGTATCACAAACATTTTTAAAGATTATTGACAATATAGAAAAAATATCTGCTTTGCCATGTCCCCAAATAGAATCCTACTGCGTTATAATATTAAAGAATGAAACAATGAATATCATAAGAAAACGTAAGAAAATCATATATGTAGAGAATGTAGATTATTTTGATCACAACGAAGGAGATTATGATATTGAAGAAGAATATTTAGAAAAAGTAAATAAAGAACAATTACTTTCCTGTATTAATAGACTCTCAGATGATGAAAAAATTTTTATTCATCTACGCTTTGTCAATGAAATGAGAATTAAAGATATTTCAGAGCTTTTAGGAATTACTGAAGAAGCTGCAAAAAAACGTGGTCAACGCATTTTAAAAAAACTACGTCTATATTATGAAGAAGGTGATATAAGTGTCCGAAATAGCTAACAATATTATGAAAGAGGTATGTCAATTATCTTTTCAGAATGAATTAGAAACAATCACTAAATTAAATATGAATAGTATTAAGTATCAAACATTAAGTGAAGAGCAGGTTGATCAATTAGCTATAAAAATAGGTTTATTACCATTGGAGTATCGTAATATTCTTTTCTTTCGATATTGTTTTAATAATCCTCCTTCTAAAATAGAAAAGATACTTGAGATAGAAAATGTTATAGGTAAATTACGTTATATACAAAAAATGCTATCTGCTTTTATGGGACTTAAAAATTCATGGATTGATGATAACTCTATGAAAAAAGCTTGTGAAATAGCTCTTATAGAAGAGACAAAAGACTATGATAATACCCTAGCATTACACAAACCTAACTATTCTAAGAGCTTCAGACGGAAACTAAAAGATATTAAGATTTCACAAAAGACTAATAGTATATTCATGAAAATGGTTAAAAGAGTAGCTGCATTTATAATAGTATGTTTTTTAAGTTTTTCTACTGTTTTAGTAGTTAATGCGGAAGTACATGAAAGGTTTTTTGATTGGGTAGTTGTAACATTCCCTAAGTTTAGCATCTTCATACCACAAAATATAAATAAAGATAATATCGATCTAAAGTCATTAAAAATCAATTATGTTCCTATGGATTTTAAATTGGTTAATGTTAATGAAGGAAATAACATGCTTATTTATAATTATGCCACAGAGAATAATCAGAGGCTTGATGTAAAATTCTTTTCATCATCTAGTGGAGTTCAATCATATTATGATACGGAAGATGCAGAAATAGAAGAATTTATTTTTAAAGAATCAAATGCTTATATGTGGCAAACTGATGAAAAGACCAAATTAATATGGTATCAGGATGATGTTGAATGTCATATTTCAGCAAACTTAGATAAAGATGAGGTTATAAAAGTAGCAGAAAATATTTTGAAATAAAAATTATTAAATAAATATGTCCCCTTTTTCCTCCTTGTGCGTTATATAAATAAGAACCTAATAACAATAAGGAGGATTTTTAATGGGATTTAAGGAGATATTTATAGTACCTAAAATTCTTAAAAAATAAATTCTAAAAAGATGTCCCCTTTTCTTTCCTCATGCGTTATATAGGTAAGCAGCAAAAAAATTTAAGGAGGAATTTTATGAAACTTAAGAAAACAAAAGTAGCACCAATAGCAATAATGATTGCTCTAATTGCTGGAAATGGCGGAGTAAGTACCGCTTATGCAGCGGAGCAACAAGAATAAGTAACATCAAATATAAGTTACCAAGTGGTTACTCCACTTTGGGATGAAATAAGTAATATCTTAATAGATATTTCTGCATCAGGCACTACTCTTTATCCAGAGGTATATATAAATGCTAAAAGTTCTTCAAGTTCAATTAGCGGAACAATGTATTTAAAAAAATGTTTCCGGGAAATGGGTGACTGATACTTCATGGAAAATTGAAGGCACTGGAAATGTATTTATATCAAAAACACGTAATGGGGTTTCAAATACAGAGTACCGTGTACGAGTTGTAGTGACTGTGGCAGGAGAGCAAGCTGATGTTGTTTCAACAAATCCTATCAGGTTTTAATTTAATTTTAAAGAGATTTAACAAGTAAAATCAGCAAAGGAGACATTAATAGTCTCAGTTGTTAAAGAAAGGAGATGGTTCCCACGATTTATTAAGACGAACTTTGTTCTAGTAGTGGTCACATGTTTTCTATTAAATATAAAGGAGGAAAAATAAATGAAAAAACTTAGTGTGATTTTATCAATTTTTTTATTAGTCGCAATGACTGGTAATGTTTATGGAGCTAGTATATTTGAAACAGGTATTTGGAGAGAAACTGGTCAGTTAAGTAATGGTATAAGTTATGGCATTAGAGCCATGACAGAAGAAGAGAAAGTAGCCTTTGAATCTGGGGATATTAGCCAAATCAAAGCAGCTTTTGAACCTAAAGAAACTAGAGAAATTGATATATTCAAAACGGGAGATTGGAGAGAAACTGGTAAATTAAGTAATGGAATGAGTTATGGTATTAGAGCTATGACAGAAGAAGAAAAAGCAGCTTTTGAATCTAACGATGAAACAGAGATTTCACTATTTTCTTATTCTTGGTCTGGCAACGTAAATGTTCCTATTTCAAATAGTTCTGGAACAAATGGTAAACAATTAGGCAGTGCATTTATTATATCACCAGATTCATATGCAGCTATAGGAGTAGGTTCTTTACCTAGCACAATGCCAACAGTCAATATTAGTGCAGCGTTTACTAACGGAATGGATAGTGATTGGGTCCCTAATGTAAGAGCAAATGAAGTAGTTGTAATAGATCCGGGTTCTTATAGCAACTACGAGATGGTTGTAAAGGTCAGCACATATGAGAGCAAATCTGCATCAGCAAAATTCTCAATTTCTACCTACTAATTAAATGTGACCAATCCGGAAAGCTTTATAAAAAAGATTATATATTAATTAAATTATATAGGGTGTATTCTTACACCCTATATTTTAGGGGGGGCTAAAGTTGAAACTAAAAAACTTACTATAACAACTATAATCATACTAGTCAAATATTAATTACCTTATGAGAAGAACTCAATGAATTATAAATAGCTTTATTAAGGTTAGAGAATACGTCCTTTCTCCCCAATCTCATGCGTTATATAGGTAAGCAGCAAAAAAATTTAAGGAGGAATTTTATGAAACTTAAGAAAACAAAAGTAGCACCAATAGCAATAATGATTGCTCTAATTGCTGGAAATGGCGGAGTAAGTACCGCTTATGCAGCGGAGCAACAAGAATAAGTAACATCAAATATAAGTTACCAAGTGGTTACTCCACTTTGGGATGAAATAAGTAATATCTTAATAGATATTTCTGCATCAGGCACTACTCTTTATCCAGAGGTATATATAAATGCTAAAAGTTCTTCAAGTTCAATTAGCGGAACAATGTATTTAGAAAAATATACTTCTAGAAAATGGGCAAGCGTAAAATCATGGAATTTCAGTGGAACTGGTAATGTATTTGTATCAAAAAGTTATAAAGGAACACCAGGTATTGAATATCGTACTAAAGTTGTAGTAGATGTGGATGGCGAAAAAGCAACTGCTACCTCTGGAAGTTGGAAGTTATAATCCTTATTTGGTTGCTTGCTTGTTTTAGTGCAATTATCAAAATAATTTTCATATAGTTCAAAGTCAAAAGGCTCGTTTTTAACCAGAATATTATATACACAAACTAATAGCATTCTAGCTATTGCAATAATAGCCCTTTTATGACCACGACGTTTTTTAATGCTTTGATATCTGTAATAAAAATAAGAACATTTTTTATCTTTAATAGCAGCATTTGCACATTGAACAAGCAATGGCTTGATATAAACACCAGCACGGCTAATACGAACAACCAGCATTTTCATTATTTTGCGGTGCTAATCCAGCCCATGAACAAAGATTTTTAGAATCAGGAAATACTACATATCTACACCGATTTCAGAAATAATAGCGGTAGCAGATTTAGTTGTTATACTTGGAATAGTAGCAAACAATTCTATTTGAGACTTAAAATCTTTGGCAATTAAGAATATAGCTTCATCAATTTGAGAAATACAAATTTCAACATAACTAAGGTGGTTAAAGCATACATTCATCTTAGATGCTTGCTCCTGTGAAATAGTACCTTGCATGGACATATTAATTTCATTTGCCTTATGAAGCATACTTTTATGAAGAAAACTAGTATAATCTGTATCTATTTCATCAGGGTGTTCCATGGCATATTTGATAATTGTAGAAGCAGATTTGCCAAAAGAATCAGAGACTATATTGGATATCATAATATTAGATACGGTAAGGGAATTTTGAATACGGTTTTTCTCACTTGAACGAACACTAACCAATTTGGTCTTATAACGCATTAAGTCTCTAAGTTCTCTAATATTTCTAGGGGGAATAAAGCTACCTTTTATAAGACCATGCTTATGCAAATCAGCAATCCAGATAGAATCTTTCTTGTCAGTTTTTTTACCAGGTATAGCTTGATATACTTAGGGTTTGCTAAAGTGATGCTACAGGAATCTTTGAGGATGTTAAAAACGGCAATCCAGTACTTGCCAGTGCTTTCCATACATATATCATAACAATTATTGTCATATAACCATTTTTTAAAGTTGAGAAGATCATTAGTGTAAGTAGTAAATTTTTTAGTTTTGTAGGTAGTAATATTATTTTCAGTGGAAGCAATGGTAGCAACAATAAATTTTTTGTGGACATCAATTCCACAGCAAATAGGATAAACTATTTTTAACATAACTATTTAGCTCCCTAACCGTTTTGGACAATCGCACACGGTTATAGTAAAATATAATCAATAGGAGGTTGCCAAAATGAGAAGTAAAAATACAAGAAAGACAAATTAAACAAAAACATCCAAGGAAAATAGCTCAAAATAGAGAAATTATAAACTCTAATGCTCTTTGGGAAGTAGATATTAAATATGGTTATATCCATGGTGAAGATAGATTCTTCTATATAGCATCTTTTCTAGATGTATATAATAGAAATATAGTAGAATACCATATGGGATTATCATGTACTGCAGAATATATAACTATAATTCTTAAAAGAGCATTAATGAAGCGTGGTCTATATGATAAAAACATCGACTTAGTAATAAGATCAGATAATGGGTCTCAATTCGTTAGCCATAAGTTTGAAGATACCTGTGAAGAGTTAAAACTAGAGCATGAGAGAATACCCTTTAAGACTCCAAACAAAAATGTCCATATAGAATCTTTCCATAGATTACTAGAGAATGAATGTTTATCAAGGTACGAATTTGAAAGCTATGCTGAGGCATATAAAGAAGTTTCAGAATACATGAACTCATATAATAAAGTTAGAATTCATGGCTCAATAGGGTATATTCCTCCAATTGAATTCTATCAAAAAACCTTGTAAGGAACAGCTAAACAACTGGTAGTGAAGCTTTAATGTTTTTTCGCTTAGGAGTAAATAACATAAATATTTAGCTGAAATCAAGGGCCTGCCATAGCAGGGGCGTAGCCTTTACCCTTGATGATGAATATTTATGTATAATAAAAAAAGCGAAAAACATAAAAATATAGATAATCTAAGAAAAAGAAAGTATTCGTGAGTTTTTGTCCAATATTAAGAGGTCAATCCGATAGGATGTGATATCAAAACATATTTATATATATTTATATCTAGGTTTTATATTGAATAATTTATTTCGTAAAAAGGATAAATTTATTATCTGGTTTTTTACTTCATTCAATAACTATGTCAATAAGTATCTATTACTATGTATCTTTGCTATATAGTAACTGCATTAGAACAATTAACCCTACGGTTATTTCAGAATTAAACTCATTGAATATCAGGGTTATCGGTAGTTTTTTGGCGATAAGTATTTTTATTTTAATAATAGGAATGTTTTTGTTAAATAGAAATGGGATTAATGAATCCAACTCATGAAAGCTGTTTATATTCACAATATCTAAGTAGTCTTTTTTTGAAAGAATTCTAAAGATTATATAAAAGAGTTAGAAATAGATGTGTACAAATAGAGATGAAGAGATAATTGTTAAGAAGAAAGAGTGGACTTTGGAATATTTGCCTAAAGGATATTTAATAAAAAATTATGAAGTGCTAGGAAATGTCATAAATATGGAGTTTATAAATAACCAAGGTTATAAAATTAGATTTTCTTATCGTCCAGAAAATAGTATTACAAATTTTCAAACGTTATATAAGTAAGAGCAGAAAAAGCTCTATAAAATGAAAGGATGTGATACCAATGAAAATTTAAAATGCAAACATTAATTTAAAAAATTACATGATTAGAAAGGAGGTAATGGAAATGAGGAAAAAGTTTTTTAGTGTCATACTAGCACTTGTAGTGGTTGTTTCATTAATTTCAATTAATGTATATGCTACTAGTAAAGATGGGATAATGATAGATAAGCTACTTAGGACGGAAATTGAGCCGTTGAATGTAAATGAATTAAGAGCCTTAAATGCTGGTAAAGATATCTGTATAAAAACTATTGAGGAGGATTTGAGTAATTTACAGAATGATGAAAGTTTTTATACTGTCAATGTAGATACAGATGACATATCCCTAATGGCATCAGAAAAAGTTATTGATAAGAGTTTAACAGACTCAGATGGATCTCAATCTGTTAGATTTGATTTGACTTCGGATATGACTTACTATAAGGTTTGGATAGATAATACAAGTTCTAGGAAATATAATGTAACTATCACATATAAGACTAGTACTGGAGATGTCATAGAAGAGTTCACAGTTGACGCAGGAAAACGAGTTACAAAATACTATGAAGGTAAAGTTGGCTTATTTTCATCTAAAACAAGATATGTGAATATTACGTCAACAGATGGTTCTGCCCTTAGTGGAACAATAGCGGTGAGAATTGCTTCAACATTAGGTGAGTTACAATAATAAGAAAATAATCTTAATCTGATCGAAGGGGCTGTCGGGGAATAGTGGATCTATGTCAATACTTTGGACAAAAATTTAAGTTTTCTGGTGATTTCCCGCTACCTTTGACAAACCATTCATAAATGCTTTGAAATTTTCACCGTAAGCGTACAATAAAAGATGTATTGTATAATTATAGGGATATCGGTATGATATCCCTATAAGAGTATTTATTAAGATTTACATGTTTTTTGAACTAATTCATCCCAAGGCATCATTAGGTCTAAGATCTTGGAATTTGTTTGAAAATCAGATCCTGGTAATAATGACACAGTTACCATCTTCTAAATAGGTTTCTAATTTATCTTTATGGTTTAGGGCATATTGAAGAGCCTTCCCAATATTAGATTTAGGAAGTACTTTTTCATTTGTACTTTCTACCCATGACCAAAAGGCTTCTAGAACTGTTTTTTCTTTTTCTAGACGCTTAATCTTTCTATCTTCTGGTGATAGGTTTTTAAATTTTCGTTCCCAGTTAAATAGTTGATTGCAATATGCTATTCCTATTGATGGTAAGGTTGCTTCTGGACTTTTCATATCTTTAGAGAGAGCATCAGAAAAATACCTCCTTACATGTGCCCAGCATAAACAGTGGTGGATATCTTTTACTTTACTATAACCTGAGAATCCATCTGTATGGAGATATCCTTTAAATCCTTTTAAGGATTCTTTGGCATTATCTCCTGCTCTACCAGATGCATATTTAAATATTCTTATTCCGTGTTTTGCATTAACTGAAGTGGAGTATACCCACATATATGATTTTGTGGTGTTTTTCTTATTTCCTTCATTTAATACTTGGACTGGGGTTTCATCAGCATGCAAATATTTATCCTTCAATAGTTCTTCACGTAGTTTTTCTACTACAGGGTTTAACCATTCTTCTGATGTTTTTATGATCCAATTGGATAGGTTCCACGACTTAATGGAAATCCCATCTGTTTCCAATCTTTTTCTTGACGATATAATGGTACTGACTGTACAAACTTTTGATACATTGTCCAAGCTACACTTGAAGCAGTAGCATAGGAATGCTGAAGTACAGGTTCTGGTGTATATGGATTAAATATCCCAGGTCTACCTTCTTTTTTACATGTTCTGCATTCATATGTTTCCTGTTACTAGCTGACCATCTATGGCAGAAGTTTTTTCTGTCTTTCTTCCATAGAGTTTTTTAATTAGGTATTCAATATTTTCATTAGCCTTTTTTAATTCTTCTTTAAGGACTTCTATGGTTTTATTTTGGGATTCAATTGTATCTTGTAGTGTCTTTATTAAAGAGTTATCATTCATTTAAGTATTGCCTTTCTTCTGTGTTTTTTCTAATTATATTATACTACTTCTAAGAACCAAAAACAACAAAAAAATGCTTGAAACTATGTACTTTTCAGTAGCCCCAAGCATTTATATTATTCTTTTATTATCTAACTTTTGAATAGCATTTTTCTGATCAATTGATAATCCTTCTATTAACCATCTATATTGCTGGGCAGTAATTTCTCTAACCTCTTCTTGTAGTTCTTGACCACTGAAACACTCCACCTTCTAGACGTTTGTAGAGAAGAAGGAATCAATCACCTTCCCAAAGGAGTGCTTTCATTCTATCACTTCTCCCTCCACAAAAAAGGAATAATACATTTTCGAATGGATTTAGTTTAAAATTTTGAGACACTATGGCTGAAAGTCCATCTATGGATTTCCTCATATCAGTCTTACCACAGGCAATATATATCTTTATAGCATCAGGAAATTTTATTCTTATAGTTATTTACCGATTAAATTAAGTACAACGGTTAATGTATTTGGATCTGCTCCATTTAAAATTTCAATTTCATTTCCATTTGAACGAAGGATAGCATAGGTAAGCGTAAAACCCAGCCCACATTTTAATCAATCATATTCCATGAGACAATATCCTTAATATTTACAAACGTCAATATTTTTTTGTACAAAAGTGCAAATATTTTCATGCACAATTAATTATCTTTTTGACCGACCTTGGATAGGGCCTCAGCAATCCTGTAAGAATTGCCAAGGATTTTTACAATACTAGAGTAGCTTATATTTTGCAAAATGCTTTATTCTAGTTTCTAACCTATTTTCTAAATAAGCCTTTTTTAATTGATCTATTAAATAATGACATTTAATTCTTTATGATGCGGAAATCCTTCTACTTTTACCATTGTATTCATTTTCTACTCCGTAGGACTTAATTTAGGAGTGCCTTTAGGTCTCTTTAAGTCTTGCATTTTCCTTAATTTAATAAATTGTTAATAATTAGTTTATAGTTATTCAAGATAAATAATGTATCATATAATTATACTACATAAAAGCTTAAGCTTTTTTTAGTAAATTATATGATGGGAGGCAAGGAAAATGAGATTTAGTAAAAAAACTGCTACAATATGTGCTTTTGTGCTAGGGGCTACCATTTTAGCAACGTCAGCTTTTGCAGATACTATGCTTGGTTCAGGATATTATAGCTTGAAAAATTCTATAAAGACAACAATGACAAAATTAACAAGTGAAGTTGACAACTTTAGTGTTGATGCTACCCTATCTCTTAAAATTGACGGCAAGGTATTTTCAGAATCAACATCTAATACAAAATTCGATATTAAGAACAAAGCTAAAGAATCAATAGATAAGGATTTTAAAAAAGGGGAAGTAAGAGAGAATTATTGGTACAGTGATGAAAACCAGAATATATACAAAAATTTTGAAGATGATTCTTATGATGTATTTGAGAAAAGAAAATCTAATAATGAAACTAGTAGAATGATTGAAAATCCATTTGAGGAGGAGCAAGTAAAGGATGCGGAAAAGGTTCTTGATGCACTTGTAGGGAATTTACAAGATGCTATTCAAGTGGAGGAATCCTCTGGAAAGAAAATGTATGTAGGTAATTTATCAGAGACTCAAATTCCATCTGCTGTTAATGCTATTTCTTCCTTTATTTTCAAATACAATATACTTGACGAATGGGATGCAAAGAATCTAGATGTTCCACATCCTAAATCAAATATATATCTTATGGAAGCAGCAGGAAAGGCAATTGAAAATGAAGATGGGATTATAGAAAGTGGAATTTTTACTGCAAGTATATCTGCACAGGATAGTAAAGGAATTGAACACATTTATTCAATAGAATTTTCAATTGATATAAAGGATGTTAATAGTACAGTTGTTAAAGCTCCAAATTTAGAAGGTCAAAAAGTCACATATAGCAAAGAAGGTTATGAATTTGACAGTAAATATATTGGCAAATACAAAAACGATATTGTTAAAGAGGAAGGTAATTCCTTTATAAAAGTTGGGGAAAGGTTTATAGAGATAACTTCTGTTAAGGATGGCAATATAAAAGGTAAATATTATGAGGTCTATAATGAGGGATATGAAGTTGATACTGTAAGAAGCTTTGATTTCTACTCAAACCATGATGAATCAATCGGTTTTACAATAATACATTATACAGATGATAAGGGAGAGAAGAAAAGGGGAATTATCCATCGAGAATATTTACAAAATATTAGAGTATCTTTTAATGTTACAATAGAGGAAGATAATAGTGGGTATAGTTATTCAACTAACGAAGATGGATTTGATAATACCTTTATTAGAATATTTGAATAATAACTAAGGGTGCAAAAGTTTTTACTTTTGCACCTCTAAGCTATTTAAAGGAGGATTAATATTGGATAAAGCAATTGTTATTGAAAATTTATCAAAAAAGTACAAAAATAATCGTGGAATACAGGACATTAATTTAGAAATTGATCGAGGAGAAATATTCGGTTTTTTAGGACCCAATGGTGCAGGTAAAACCACTACAATGAAAATTATGGTAGGTCTTATGAAGGCTGACAAAGGTGATGTTAGAATAAATGGCTATAGTATTTCAAAGGACTATGAACAAGCAATGAAAAACGTTGGCTGTATTATAGAGAATGTAACACCATTTCCTTATTTAACAGCTTATGAAAACATGAAATTATGGGGACGGTTTTATGACGATGTTGATGATACAAGAATCGATAAAAGCTTGGAGATTACAGGAATTATTAAATATAAGAATGAAAAAATAAAAAATTATTCCTTAGGAATGAAACAAAGACTTGGTATTGCTATTGCAATTTTATCCAATCCTAATGTTGTAATTCTGGACGAGCCCTTTAATGGATTAGATGTTGAGGGAATGGTTAAAATGAGGGAATTAATAATTCGCCTGTCAAAGCAGTACAAAACAACATTTTTTATATCTAGTCATTTAGTACATGATATAGAGCTTACATGTGATAAAGTTGGAATTTTATACCATGGAAAACTTTTAAATATTGATAGTACGCAAAACATTCTAAAAAACTATTCTTCTTTGGAAAACTATTATTTAAGTGAGGTTGATTTAAATGGAGATGCTTAAGGCGGTTTACACAAATGAAATATTTAAAATATCAAAAAAGAAAAAAATAACTGCAGCATTGATATTCTCGGCTCTATCTGTTATAGTGTTAGCAATTGTGGTGTATTCGTTAAATAACTTTACAGGAATACGTGTGACAGGAAGTTCAGAATTTTCAATAATGGTTTTGACGATTTTGAGTTATTCCATTTTCCCACTTTTTACTACATTTATTTGTATAGATATGTTTGCTGGTGAATTTGCTGATCATACAATTAAATTTACTCTCACAGGACCTGCATCAAGGATTAAAGTATTTTTGGGAAAAATCTTTACAGTTGCTACTTTTATAATTGGTAATCTAGTTTTTGTCATGGTTCTTTCAGTTGTTGCCTCATTATTTATAAATAAGAACATACCAAATCTTTTTAAGATAATAATATCTTATATTATGGCATTTATGCCAATTTTTATTTTTTCATTAGTGGTTATTTTGATTTCTAACATTACAAAAGGTACAACAAGTGCCTTTATGCTTTCTATTTTTATATTTCTGACTTTTAATGGATTAGGTTTTGCTTTTCCCCAAATTAAAAGTTTTTTATTTACATCTACTTTTGACTGGTACAGATTGATTTTAGGAAACTATATAAATTTTAGTAAGATTATTAGGATATTTCTAATTTTACTGGGTTACGGTATAATGTTAATTGCAGCGGGCTATTATTTATTTGAGAAAAAGGATATTTAGGATGATTATATGAAATTAAGACAAAGATTTTTAACACAAAGTGTATTGATCCTCATAAGCACAATTGTTATTACTAGTTGTTTTGGTTTTATATATACCTATTTTTACAATTTATTAAATGATTCTCAGGCTACTAGAGGTTTAGGTAAAACAGCTATTGTTTTAATGGAGAAGGATAATATTTTATATAATAGCGAAGGTTTTACTATGCTGGAGATTAAAGAAATGCTGATGAATCTCAGTGTTGGAAATGATTATTATGAATATGGGAGTAATAGATATAGAATAAATGCTGAAAACTTTACAACGCAAGATGGCAATAATTATAGAATAATAACCCTTAATCAAATTATAAATGTTGGTGATTATTATAGATCGCTACTTGTATTTGTTTTTATAATCTTTTTAATAGTTTTTGTTATAGCTAGCTTAATTGTTCAAAGGCAAAACATGAAAAACATTATAATTCCAATTACTAATTTAACAAAAGAAATGGAGAAATTAAGAATTGGTGAGCTGGAAACAGCAATTACAGATAAGGGATATGGTGAAATTAGAGAACTTGGAATTGCTATTGAACAATTGCGCCTTCAGCTAAAGAACTCTATATATTATCAGCAGAGAGTTGATGAAAATAGAAAGTTTTTAATATCAAGTATTTCCCATGACCTTAAAACCCCTGTAACATCAATAAGAGGGTATATAGATGGAGTTCTTGATGGGGTTGCAGATACGGATGAAAAGAAAAAATATTACTTATCAAAGGCTATAGAAAAAACAAATATGATAAATACAATGATTGAGGATTTATTATTATATTCTAAACTAGATTTAAATCAAATGACATTTGAAAAGGAGAAGGTTGATATTGTAAAATACATAGAGAGTTGTATTGAAGATAGTTCAGAAGATTTTTTACGTGAAAATAAAAAAATATATTTTGATAATAAACTTTTAACTACATCTTTTGTTATGATAGATGTTGAAAAGTTTAAACGAGTTATCCAGAATATTATGGATAATGCTAAAAGAAGTATAGAAACACAAACAGGTCAGCTTAAAATAATGTTAAGAGAAACAAATTCTTCAGTTATAATAGAATTTAAGGACAATGGAAAAGGAATCAGTAAGCAGGATTTGCCACATGTTTTTGAAAGATTTTACAGAGCTGATACTGCAAGAGAGGTTGAAGGTTCAAGTGGTTTAGGCCTTGCAATTGCAAAACAAATTGTTGAAGGATTAGGGGGTAGAATATGGGCAATTAGTGAAACTGGTCAAGGAGCCTCCATTATTATTTCTCTGAAAAAGGTTAAAAAAGAGGAAGTGATAACTTGAAAAGGATTTTAATAATTGAAGATGATAAAAGTATATCAGAGCTTCAAAAAGATTATTTAGAAATGAGCGGTTATGAGGTTGTATGTGCTTTTGACGGTAATTCTGGCCTTGAATATATTAAGAATGAAGATTTTGATCTAATCATTTTAGATTTAATGCTTCCCAAAAAGGACGGATTTGATATATTAAGAGAAATATCTGATACAAAACAAATACCTGTACTTATTGTATCTGCAAAATCTGATGAAATATTTAAGATTAAAGGATTAAACTTGGGAGCTGACGATTATATAACTAAACCTTTTGGTATGGGTGAACTGGTAGCGAGAGTAAATAGTCATATAAAAACATATGAAAGGTTTAAAAATAGTTCTAAAAGGAAATTGATAACAGTTGGAGCATTATCTATTAATAAAGAAGATCGGAGAGTCTATATAGATGATAATGAAGTTTTTTTAACTCTGAAGGAGTTTGATTTGCTTTTATTTTTAGTAGAAAATCCAAATAGAGTTTTTAGCAAAGAAGAATTATTTGAAAGGGTTTGGGGCTATGACTCTTTGTCAGATGCATCAACTATAACTGTACATATAGCAAGAATAAGAGAAAAAATTGAAACTAATCCTGAAGGGCGTACATTTATTGAAACTGTATGGGGTGCAGGATATAGATTTAAAATATAAGCTGATATTTTTATAAAAGGATGCAGGACTACTAGAATCCTATTTATGGCAAAAGAGGCAAGGATCCAGAAGAAAAAACTGTAGCTGGTAAATTCGTAAACGGAAATATTGAATTATCACCTTTTTCTATAATAAAGCAAGAATCTTATTTAATAAAAAACTCGTTAACTACTGGGATATATACTACTATTTTAAGTACTCTATTAGTGATGGGAGGTTCACATAATTAGTTTTAAAGAATACGAGAAGTAACTTATCCATTATTTCCCTATGTTTATCTCTTTATATGTAATTCCTTCAAGATCTTTTATTTTAAAAAATTCTCTTTCTAATACTCCGTAGGTATGGGGACTATTTTCCTTTGGTAGTGTAATACTTCCTAGATTAATTACATATATATTATTTATTTCTTCAGCTTTAGGTATATGGGTGTGCCCATAGATAAATATATCTCCATTGCTTAATTTTGGCATATTATTTTCATTATATATATGACCATGGGTTAAAAATAATCGCTTGTTGTTATACAGTATAGTTGAATATGTTGACATAATGGGAAAATTTAATACCATTTCATCAACTTCACTATCACAATTTCCTCTTACAGCGATTATTTTATTAGCATAGTTATTTAATACTTCTGTTACTTTTTTAGGATTGTATTCTTGAGGTAAAGGATTCCTTGCTCCATGATACAGATGATCACCTAATATTACTATATAATCTGCTTTTTCTTCTTTTAATCTATCTAATGCTTTATTTAAATAATAAACTGAACCATGTATGTCTGATATGAAAAAAAGTTTCATAATTTGTTTCTCCTTTCTTGGATGAAATTGTAAATTAATGCTACTTAATTGTTTTATTATATTGTTTATTCTATTCATTATATAGAAAATCCTTTATGAAAATCAAATTTTTAATATAGAACTAGTACTAAGGAACTGTTTTTGTTTTCTAATTTATTTGCAAAAATACCCTTTGGTCTAGTAAAATAAAATTAATGAAAAATAGTTTATGGTTATAATGTAATATATAATCAACTTATATATGGCTTCAAAGGGAGGAAAAATCATGAAGAGAATGTTTTTTGTATCTATAATGGTTGCACTAGCATCTCAAATTAGCATTGGGCTTATGAGTAGTAATTTTAGAGTGTCGGCTGGTATTATATTTTATGTAATATTTCTTTTTTATTATGAGGATTTAAAACCTATCCCAACGGGGATATTATCAGGTATAATAGTAAATTTATTTAGAGCAATTATGTATTATATTACAGTTGGAAACTTTAATAGTGCAATATTGTCTTTTCAGATAGAAATATTATTTTATACTTTTTATGGTATTATATATCATTTACTTACAAATAGATATGACAAGAAAAATCTGAATAGTTTATTTTTTATTTTATTTATTAGCGATTTTGGGGCTAATATTATAGAGTTATTTATAAGAAGTATTATAAGTTCTACTTCTTTTCCCTGGGAAATAATTTCTACATTAATTTTAGTGGCTATAGTGCGTTCAGGAATAGCTTGGTTAATATTAAACCTACTTAAACATTATGAAATGTTACTTAGAAAAGAAGAACATGAAAATAGATATAAGAAATTATTATGGTTAACTTCTCAATTAAAAACGGAAATGTATTGGATGGAAAAAAATTCAGATAGTATTGAAAAGGTAATGGCTAATTCATATGAATTGTTTGAGCTGATAAATCAAAATAAAGATAAGGAAAGTTGGAGCGAGAGAGCAGTAAATATTGCTCGTGATATTCATGAAATTAAAAAGGAAAATAGTTTAGCCATTAGAGGAATAAAAGAGATTACTCAAAAGGATCTTAAAGATCAAGAGATGAGCTTTAAGGATATTGTAAATATTTTAGTTGAAACCATGAAAAAAGAAATAAAACGTATAGGAAAAGATATAAAGTTAGAGGTTTCTATAGATAAAAATTTTTATACTTCAAAGCATTATTATCTTATGTCTGTTTTTCGTAATTTAGTTATGAATAGCATAGATGCTATTTCAGATGCTGGAAATATTAGTATTATCCATAAGGCATATCCAGAACAGCATACTTTTATAGTATCTGATGATGGAGTAGGTATAGATGAAGAAGGATTAAAACGTATTTTTTCCCCAGGATTTTCAACTAAAATAAACTATGATACTGGTGAAATCAATAGAGGTTTAGGATTATCTATGGTGAAATATATAGTTGAAGAAGAATTAGAGGGTAAAGTAAAGGTAGAGTCGACAAAAGGTAAAGGGACTACAATATATATAAACATACCAAAAACATCTTTGGAGGTTGATGAAATATGAAAATGTATATAGTAGAAGATGATGATAATATTATCAATATTTTAGAGAGGATAATAGAGGATAAAAATTTAGGACAAATTGTTGGGAAGTCTAATGATGGGAAAAAAGGTTTAGAGGAGATACTTTTGTTAAAACCGGATATTGTTTTAGTAGATTTATTGATGCCTGGCATGGACGGTATTAGTTTAACTAGAAAGGTAAAGGCTTTAGAACCTAATATCCAATACATCATGATATCTCAAGTATCTTCTAAGGATATGATAGCTAAAGCTTATGAAAGTGGCATAGAATATTACATTTCAAAACCTATTAATGCTATTGAAGTTGAAACTGTAATTAAAAAAGTTAAAGAGAAAATGAACATGAAACAAAAACTAGACACAATTCAAAGCTTATTTTCTGAAGAATCAAATGGGCATGAAATAAAATCTAAGGAAAAAGAAGAAATTGATAATTATATAGAAGGAGTAAAGCAGGTTATGCGGAAAATAGGGGTCGCTGGAGAAGTAGGTAGCCAGGATATTATTGATATAGCTAAATATTTAATCGAAACAAATCAAACTACTTCTAATTTTACAATAAAGGAGCTTTGTAGTCGTTTTACAGATAATCCAAAAACTATGGAGCAAAGAATAAGAAGAACTGCTACTGTTGGCTTGATAAATTTAGCTAATATTGGAATAGAAGACAATATCAATGAAATATTTGTTGAGTATTCCAATGGACTATATAATTTTGAACAAGTAAAGATAGAGATGGATTATATTAGAGGAAAGACTAAAAAACGGGGGAGAGTAAATATTAAAAAATTTTTAGATGGCATAGTTTATTATGGTAAGAGATTATAGTTAGATGGGTATTTAAACTTATCTAACTATTTTTTTACCTTTTCGAAACCTTTTGAAACTATTTGAATATAGCCCATTATAATGAAATTTAATTAAGGATTAAAATCCATTATAATTAGGAGGGTAATTTTATGGGCTATCTTAAGGAAATAGTGAATTTTATAAATACTATTCTATGGGATTATATATTGATATTTGGTCTTATAGGTATTGGGATTTTTATGACAGTTAAGCTTAAATTTTTACAATTTACTAGAGTATTTCCAGCATTAAAAAAGATGATTATAGATATAATAAAGAAGAAACCAGTTGAAGAAGGGAAAATGTCCCCTTTCCAGGCTTTATCTACTGCAGTAGCAGCACAAGTTGGTACAGGAAATATAGTGGGTGTGGCTACTGCTATAGCTTCAGGAGGGCCAGGAGCTGCGTTTTGGATGATAGTATCTGCATTTTTTGGAATGGCAACCATATTTAGTGAATCAGTGTTAGCACAAAAGTATAGAGATGTAAAAGAAGGAGAAGTAACTGGTGGACCTGCTTATTATATAAAAAATGGATTGAAGTCTAAAGGCTTAGCTATGTTCTTTGCTATAACATGTATAATAGCATTGGGTATAGTAGGTATTATGGTTCAATCTAATTCAGTAGCAGGTTCTGTAAATGATGCTTTTGGAATACCTGTATTTGCTATTACTATAGTACTTACCATAGTAGTATTTAGAATACTAGTGGGAGGTATGGAAAAGATAGCTTCTTTTTCTGAAAAAGTAGTACCTGCCATGGCTGGATTATATATTTTGGGAAGTATAGTAATAGTGATTATGAATATTGAAAATTTTATTCCTGCGATAAAACTTATCCTTATAGGAGCTTTTTCACCAGAAGCTATTGGTGGAGGTGTATTAGGGATAACTGTTCAACAGACTGTAAGATTTGGTCTAGCAAGAGGACTTTTTTCAAACGAAGCTGGTATGGGTTCTACTCCTCATTCTCATGCAGTAGCAGATGTTCCACATCCTGCTGAACAAGGTTTTACTGCAATGATAGGGGTATTTATATCAACATTCTTAATATGTTTATCCACAGTTATGGTCAATATTACATCAGGAGCTTATAATACAAATATATCTGCAGCAGAAATGGCTAAAGGTGCTACTGTGATGACACAAAATAGTTTTGCTGTTGGATTTGGTTCCTTAGGTGGAATGTTTTTATCCGTATGTCTATCATTTTTTGCTCTTACTACAATAGTGGGATGGTATTTCTTCGCTGAAGCAAACGTAAAATTTGTATTTAATTCTAAGCCAAGAACTATAAATATTTTTAAAACTATTGCTTTAATAGCTTTAATATTAGGTACTATGATAGATGCCGATTTTGCATGGCAATTAGCAGATATGTTTATGGGTATTATGGCTGTTCCCAATATTATAGCTTTATTTTTCTTATCTAAAGATGTGAAAGAGATACTGGATGATTATGATAGATGTGTAGAGAAAGGGAAAATACACTGGGATTACGAATGCCCAAAACTAGATGAGAAGAAAAAGAAGAAAGGTTCTGTATTAAGAGAAGGTTTAAGTACTACTATAATAAAATAAACTTGGAAACAAGGGTTCTTCTAAGAAATACTTCTTGGGAGAACCCTTGTTTAAATTAGTATCATTATAGAAGATAGAAGGATTTTTGCTAAAAAAGGTTAAATGTTGCATATATAGTTTTCTAATCTATATATTGGGTATATTTAATAATAAGCTTTGAAGAATGAAAATGGAGGGATAACTGTGTTGTATGAAATTGTAAATGATTTCCCTAATGAAATACTTAAGGCTAAAGAGCCACCCTTTATTTCTCTTTACCAACCTACCCATCGTCACAGACCTGAAAACAAACAGGATCTTATTAGGTATAAAAATCTAGTTCAAGATATTGAAAATTCATTAAAACAAAAGTATCCTAAGAAAGAAATTAAATCTATCATGAAGCCCTTTTATGCTCTAGCAGAGGAGAGGATATTTTGGAATCATACCTATGATGGACTAGCTATACTTGCTGCTGAAGGAAAATGTGTAATATATAATTTACAAAGACCAGTAAAGGAATTGGCAGTAGTTGCGGATAGTTTTCATATAAAACCATTAATAAGAATTTTTCAATCTGCAGATCGTTATCATATATTAGGATTGAATAGAAATGAATTTACTTTATATGAAGGAAATAGATATGGATTTGAAGAGGTGGAATTAGATCCTGATGTTCCACGAACTGCGAAAGAAGTATTAGGAGAGGATTATACAGAATCTTATATAACTACTGGCACTTATGGAGGTACAGGATCTGGAATATTTCATGGACATGGAAGTAGAAAAGAAGAAATAGATAAGGATATTGAAAGATTTTTTAGATATGTAGATAGATTTGTATTAGAAAATTATTCTAAGCCTACTGGATTACCATTGATATTAGTGGCTTTACCTGAATACCATAGTTTATTTAAAAATATTAGCCATAATCCATATTTAATGGAAGAAGGGATCAAAACTGCACATAATGCTTTTACTATTGATGAATTGAAAGAAAATGTATGGGAAAAGATAGAACCTCTATATTTAGAAAAGACTAAAAAATTAGTAGAAAGGTATGAGCTAGCAAGGTCAAAATTTTTAGGTTCTGATGATTTAGCTCAAGTGGCAAGAGCTGCTTTTGAAAATAACATTGATACCATATTGATAGAAGCTGATAGGATAATTCCTGGTAAAGTAAATCCTTTAAATGGGAAGTTAGAAAAAGGGGATTTAGAACATCCAGATTTTGATGATATATTAGATGATTTAGCAGAGATAGTATTTAGGAATAGAGGAGAAGTAGTAGTGCTTCCAAAGGAGAGAATGCCAAGTAATACTGGAGTAGCAGCAATATTTAGATATTAAAACCATCTTGACCAAAGAGTAAAAATATAGTATTATTTTATGGACGGGGCTTTGGCGAAGTTGGGATCGCGCCTGACTGGCAGTCAGGAGATCAGGGGTTCGAATCCCCTAAGCTCCACCATAAAAACAGAAAGATATAAAAAGAGGATATTGATCAATATCCTCTTTTTATATCTACTAAATTTATTAATTTATTCTTTTGTATATATTTATATCCTAGCAAGATATAATTAAAATTTATATGGAGATTTAAAAAACCCTTATTCATTTTCTACAGGAGTTCCAGTATTAGAGATTAAGGTTATATCAAATAGATTTATATTGTATAATAATCTATATATTTTCAAATATTAGGGTATATACATATTAATACCCTAAATATAGGGGTTGATGATAAAAAAGTTAATTGTAAGGAGGGAATATATATATGAAGAGAGTAGCTATACTAATTGAAAACCTATTTGATGAAAGGGAGCTTTTATATCCCTATTATCGATTGATGGAAGAAGGTTATGAGGTTCATTTAGTAGGGACGGAAAAGGACAAGGTATATATTGGGAAAAGTAATCTTACAGAGAAGAGTACCCATTCTTCTAAAGAAGTAAAAGCAGAGGATTATGACGCTGTAGTGATTCCTGGAGGATATTCTCCTGATTACATGAGAAGAAGTATGGATACTATCAACTTTGTAAAGGAGATGGACAGATTAGGAAAGCCTATAGCAGCAATATGCCATGGACCCTGGATGATGGCTTCTTGCTGTGATTTAAAGGATAAAAAAGTGACTGCCTTCTACTCTATAAAGGACGATTTAATTAATGCAGGAGCTAAGTATATAGATGAGGAAGTAGTTGTGGATGGGAATTTAATAACTTCAAGAACGCCTAAAGATTTAGTTGCCTTTGTAAAAGCTATAATAGGAGAATTAGGCTAATTTAAATATTAAAGAAACCTGGCTAGCCAGGTTTCTTTAATATTGATATACTATAGTAGATTAGAATAATTTTCAATTTAGTGAGGTGAATTATGGCTAAGTATTATTATGGAGTAAAAAAAGGTAGAGAAATTGGAGTTTATGAAACTTGGGGAGAATGCGAAGCCCAAGTAAAAGGATATTCTGGTGCTGTGTATAAGAAGTTTCCCACTTATGAAGAAGCTGAAAATTTTGTTTATAATATAGAGAGAAACGTAGAAGAAAAAGATATGTCTTCTATAAAAGAAAATGAGGCAATAGCCTATGTAGATGGAAGTTTTGATGCCACAAATAAGATTTATTCTTATGGTGTTATTTTATTTACAACAGAAGGTAAATTTACTTATTCTCAAAAAGAAGATGATAAAAATTTGGTGGCTATGAGAAATGTAGCAGGAGAGATACGTGGGGCTATGGTGGCTATGAAAGAGGCTATCAATATGAACAAGGATGTACTATATTTACATTATGATTATGAAGGAATAGAAAAATGGGCTAAAGGGGAGTGGAAAACTAATAAATATGGTACCCAAAAATACAAGGAATATTATGATTCTATAAAAGATATATTGAAGGTAAAATTTATTAAAGTGAAAGCTCATAGTGGGGATAAATATAATGAAGAGGCTGATAAATTAGCAAAAGCTTCTTTAGGTATAGAGGATTAAAACACCCAAGAATGGGTGTTTTAATATCCAAATTCATCATTTAATGAGTCATCATCTATTACCCAATCTTTTACATATATTACCCTATAATCATTTTCAGTGTCCCTTATAATTACCTTTTTAATACCTGCATTTATAATTAATCGTTTACACATGGAGCAGGAATTGGCATTTGGTACTAATGCACCAGTTTTTACATCTATTCCAACTAAATAAAGGGTACTATCAATCATATCTCTACGGGCTGCGGATATGATGCAATTAGCTTCAGCATGAACAGATCTACATAACTCATATCTAGTACCTCGAGGTACATTTAATTGTTCTCTTTTGCAAAAACCTAAATCAGAACAGTTTTTTCTTCCTCTAGGTGCTCCTGTATAACCAGTGGAAATTATCTCATCATTTTTAACAATTATAGCACCAAAATTTCTTCTTATACAAGTGCCTCTTTTTGAGACTGTTTCAGCAATATCCAAATAGTAATTGGTTTTATCTCGTCTTTCCATATTCGAACCTCCTGAAATATATTGATTAGATTTAATTATATTCTGTAGATAAAATATTTCACATATAATATAATATTATTATAGCATTAATATTTAAAAGTAGAGGCGAGTATATGAAATATATAATTAAAGAAAGAATATTTACCCTTACAGATAAGTTTATAATTGAAGACGAGGAAGGTTATCCTCGCTATGAAGTAGTAGGGAAGCTTCTATCTTTAGGGAATAAATTATGTATATATGATTTGGATGGAGAAGAGCTTGTTTATATAGAGCAAAAGCTTTTTAAATTATTACCAGAATATAATATATATCAAAAAGGTCATTTAGTTGGAAAAGTGAAAAAGAAAATTACTTTTTTAAAACCTAGTTTTATAATAGAAAGTTCTTATGGTAATTTTACATTGAAAGGAGATATATTACATCATGATTTTGATATATTAAAGGATGGGAAATCTGTAGCTTGGATAAACAAAAAGTGGTTATCTTTTTCTGATACTTACTCTGTAGAGATATCCGACTTGGTAGATCACGCTTTCATATTGGCAATTGTAATAGTATTAGATCAAATATTTTATGATGGGAATAACAATAACTAAAAATAAAATTATGTTGATGAACATCTGCCTAAGGTAGATGTTTGTTGATTTAATGGAGGGAGATTAGATGTATAAAGAATTTAAGGAATTTGCGATAAAGGGAAATGTTGTAGATTTAGCAATTGGTGTGATTATAGGTGGTGCTTTTGGGAAAATAGTATCTTCATTGGTAAATGATATTATAATGCCAATAATAGGTGGACTTATTGGTAAAGTAGATTTTACCAACTTTTTTATTAGTCTAGATGGGAATAAATATGCTACATTGCAACAGGCTAAAGATGCAGGTGCTGCTACATTGAATTATGGGGTATTTTTGAATACAATTATAGAATTTTTAATCATATCCTTTTCATTGTTTTTAGTAGTTAGACAAATTAATAAGCTTAAAAGATTAGAGAAGCCAGCTCCTGCAACTACAAAAAAATGCGAGTACTGCTTTTCTGAAATACCTAAAGAGGCTATAAGATGTCCTTATTGTACATCGAAATTGGAGAAAGATATATAAAAAAGAAAGAGGTGAGTGGGATGTATGGATTAGTATTAGAAGGTGGAGGTGCAAAAGGTGCCTATCATATTGGAGCATATAAGGCAATTTTAGAAGAAGGAATAGAAATAGGAGGAGTAGCAGGAACATCTGTAGGCGCTTTAAATGGGGCTATATTGGTGCAAGGGGATTATGAAAAAGCCTATGAATTGTGGTATAATATTTCCTATTCCAAGGTAATAAATGTACATGATGAATATATAGAAAGATTAAAAGAAGGTAAATTTTCAAAGGAGGATCTTATTTTATTAGCAGAAAAAATTAAAGGGGTTTTCTCTGAAAAGGGGTTAGATATAACTCCTTTAAAGAATTTATTAATGGAGTTTATAGATGAACATAAAATTAGAAATTCTGGGAAAGATTTTGGAATAGTAACTGTATCTTTATCAGATTTAAAACCGCTAGAAGTTTATATAGAAGATATTCCAGAGGGGAAATTAATAGAATATTTAATGGCAAGTGCTTATCTTCCTATATTTAAAAGAGAAAGAATTATTGATGGAAAAATATATTTAGATGGTGCACTATATAATAATTTACCAGTAAATCTTTTAATAGACAAAGGATATAAAGATTTAATTCTTGTTAGAACTCACGGAATAGGCAATATAAAAAAAGTACCATTAGAGGGATTAAACACCATAACTATTGCTCCTAATGAAGATTTAGGAAAGCTATTGGATTTTGATTGTGATACTGCTAGAAAAAATTTAAAATTAGGTTATTATGATGGATTAAAAGCGTTAAGGGGATTAAAAGGAGATAATTATTATATAGAAGGAACAAAAAAAGAAGATTATTTTGTAGATTATCTTTGGAGTTTAGATGAGGATAAGGTTTTAAAAATGGCAGAAATATTTAAAATCGATAAGGATATTCCTTATAGAAGAGCGTTGTTTGAATTTATCATTCCTAAAATATCTAATATATTAGGAATGGATAAAAAAGCAACTTATGAGGACATATATTATAGGTTACTTGAAAGGCTGGCTGAAATATATGAAATAGATAGATTTAATATATATACTGATGAGGAGTTATTGGATTTAATAAAAAATAAATTATTAAAAGAAGAGTACACTAAGGGAAATGGAATAGAAAAAATAATAGAAAAGGTAAATTTATTACCTTTATTTAATAAAGATGAGATTATTAAAGAAGTAGGTAAAGTTTTATTTAATATATTTTAAAAATAATTTAAAAAAATAGTTGCTATTTTTTTAAATTAAGGTTATAATAAGATGAAACCTTAATTCATCAGTAAGGCAATTTGTTTTAAGTTTTTATGCAGTAATTAAAATGGTAAAAGAAATAAGATTTAGTATAGATTGTATAATCTCCAAATCTTTATTTCTTTCAAAGCATTCTGGGAATTAAAGGGAATAAAAATTTGGAGGTATTTAAAATGACAAACGGTACAGTAAAATGGTTTAATTCAGAAAAAGGATTTGGATTTATCCAAACAGAAGAAGGAAAAGATGTATTTGTACACTTTTCTCAAATCAACAAGGAAGGATTTAAAACTTTAGAAGAAGGGGAATCTGTAACTTTCAAGATAGTTGAAGGTGCAAAAGGTCCTCAAGCAGAAGATGTTACATCAATTAGATAGTAATATTGATTTAAAACCCTAAGAATAATATTCTTAGGGTTTTATTATAATTTTTATATAATAGTAATAGAAATAGGGGGATTTTATATTGGATATTGAATATATCATTCAAAAGGTTAAGAATAGGGTACCGAAACCTATGGATGTAAAACATAAGTATGCAGTTTTAGTTCCTATGATAATGGTAGATGATAGATGGGAGTTGTTATTTGAGGTAAGATCTCAAAATTTGAGCAGACAACCTGGGGAGATATCCTTTCCAGGAGGAGAAGTGGAAGAAGGAGAAAGTTTTAAAGAAGCTGCTATTAGAGAAACTATGGAAGAATTAAATATTGGCGAAGAAAATATAAATATAATAGGTGAGTTGGATTATTTAGTTTCCTATTATAATTCCAAAATTCGTTCTTTTTTAGCCACAGTTTTTGGTGTAAATGTGGATAATATACTACCTAATAAAGATGAAGTAGATCATATATTCACAGTTCCTTTGGAATTTTTTATAGATAATGAACCTAGTGTTTATTATTTGGATGTACATATAGTTAATAACGAGGATTTCCCCTACAATTTGATACCTAATGGTAAGGATTATAATTGGCATAAAGGGAAATTTTCAGTATACTTTTACAGATACGAAGATTATATAATATGGGGATATACAGCAAAGGTTATTAAATATTTCATTGATATAATAAAAGCCACTAATTAATTAGTGGCTTTTTAGATAAAGTTAATATTAATCTGTAAACATCTGAGTCCAATATGTAGTACCATTGATTTCAGCATAGCCTACTCCAATTTTACCAAAACTAGGGTTAAGTATATTTGCTCTGTGTCCTGAAGAATTCATCCAGCCGTTGACTACTGATTCGGCACTAGCATAACCTTTGGCAATATTTTCTCCTGCTATTCTATATTTAATGCCAAAGTTTTTCATCATATTGAATGGATCTCCATATGTTGGAGATGTATGATTGAAATAGTTTTTATCTGCCATATCTTGAGATTTTATTCTAGCAACTTTTGATAATTCACTACTATATATTAAAGGTGTTAATCCTTCTTTTTGTCTTTCTATATTTACAAGTCTAACCACTTCTTTTTCTATCGAAGTACTAGACTCTACTTCGATTTCTGGAATTGGATTACTTGATTTTGTTTCAGGATTAGAAGGCTTGTCCAAACTATCATCTGTATATTCAGGTGTTAATCTAATAATTATATTGTTATATCTATTTTGTAAATAGTTATTGGAGTAGTTATTATAAGCAATGACATACCCTCTCCTATTATACTGACCATAAGGGCTATAATAGGTGTTGTTCTTATAGTTAATATTTGCAGCCTGACCTACAGATGTTGATAAAAGTATAGTTGTAGCTAACGAAATCAATATTTTTTTACTATTTTTATTCATTTTGTTTCCTCCTTAAAGTTTAAATTCAATCTGACCTCCTTTCTTTTATTTTTTAAAAGTATAACATTAAACTTTTATTAAATAAACACTCAATAGATGGAAGGTTAACATAATATTGGTATTTGTGTTAAAGTTGAAAATTTCTGAATAATAGGCACTTCAAATGAATTGACAACGTTTTATAACTACACTACAATTAAAAGTAAAGATAAATTAATTTATTTACACGCTATTTAAGTCAGAATTCAGAAAAGAGTGGTCTTATGTAAAGCTCATAAAAATAGTGGGAATATGAGAAAAATGTGAGGTGTTATATTAAAACTAATGGGGGTTATATTATGAAAAAGCGATTTATAATTTTAATCATTATAATATTAGTTATATTTTTTATAGTTGCTTACAACCAAAACTTAAAGACCGAGGAATATATATCTAACCAATTACATGATCATTATGCAGTACTAACCCCTATTGCTTCAGATATAAGAAAATATAGTAATCCTGATTATTTTAATAAGGACGAACTTTATATAGGAAGTTTGTTAGAGACTGCAATAAATTTTAAACAGACTTTAAACAGCTATGTAAATGCATATAACAAGAGTCAAAAAACAAAAAATGATAATATACGAAGAATTAAGTCTTTGGTAGATAATTATTACAATTTATTTGTAGACTCAGTAAGTTTAATTAACCAGGTAGATTATAGTACTCTAAATATGATAAAAAATGATCTTGAAAAATGGATTTTATGGATAGAAGAAAACTACATATTTACTGACAAAGATGGTTATCATGTTTACAAAATGTATACTTATGAAGATATGGTTGAAAGTGGGCTAATAGATGAACTTGACTTAATAATTTATGAGGCTGACTCAAAATGAGTTTACTTAACTATTTTGAGTCAGCCCCTTTATATAATCAATATTATTTTATTCTTATTTGATGATATACTTTTTTACCTTTTCGCAACATTAGTTTGCCATCTTTAAAATCGTCGAGAGTAATGACTTTAGAAATATCGTTTGCTTTTTCATCATTTATAGAGATACCACCTTGTTTAATAAGCCTTCGTGCTTCACTATTAGATTGAGTAAGACCTACTTTTGTCAACAAATCTAGTATACCAATACCTTCTTTAAATATTTCCTTTTCAAGTTCAGTAAAAGGTATAGAAGCTTCATCTACTTTATCACCTTCAAATAGAGCTCTAGATGCTTTTTGTGCTTTCTTTGCCTCCTCTTCACCATGGACCATTTTGGTTACTTCATAGGCAAGAACTTCCTTGGCTTTATTAATTTCTGCTCCCTCTAATGAACCTAAACGTTTTACTTCTTCCATAGGAAGGAATGTTAATAAGCTCAAGAATTTTTCTACATCTCGATCGTCTGTATTTCTTAAATATTGATATAATTCATATGGAGGAGTTTTTTCTGGATCTAACCATATGGTACCAGCAGCTGTTTTACCCATTTTAGTTCCAGCAGCAGTAGATAATAGTTTAAAGGTCATAGCATATACTTTATCTTTTTCAAGCTTTCTAATTAGTTCATATCCTGCAAGGATATTAGACCATTGGTCACTTCCTCCTACTTGAAGCTTGCAATTATAATCTCTATAAAGCTTTAAAAAATCGTAAGCTTGCATAAGCATATAACTAAATTCAAAGAAAGTTAAACCTTGTTCTAATCTATTTTTATAGCAATCAAATGTAAGCATTCTATTTACAGAAAAATGAACTCCCACTTCTCTCATAAATTCCAAGAAATTTAAATTTAATAGCCAATCAGCATTGTTGACTATTATAGCTTTGTCATTATCAAGATCAATAAATCTAGATAATTGTTCTTTGAATTTATTAGCATTATGTTCTATGGTTTCTTTATCAAGCATTTTTCTCATATCAGTTCTTCCTGAAGGGTCTCCAACCATAGTAGTTCCGCCACCCAATAGAGCAATAGGTCTGTGCCCAGCTTGTTGCATATGCATCATAACCATTATTTGTATAAAATGTCCTAAAGTTAAGCTGTCAGCTGTAGCATCAAATCCAACATAAAAGGTAACCGATTCATTTCCTAATAATTCTCTAAGTTCGTCTTCATAAGTTACTTGATCTATATAACCTCTTTCTTTTAGTACATCAAATACATTTGACATTTTATCCCTCCTATATTTGTACAGAAAAATTTTATTTAAAATAAAAAGGGGCATCTTCTTTGTAAAGGACGAGAAGACACCCCGTGGTACCACCTTAATTCGCATAAAGCCTCTAATCACATAACGGGTGATAGCCGCAATGGTTTCCCATTGATGCTCTGGATTCGTAATTCGCTCAATTATTAGGTTACAGACCTCTCACCGTATGGTCTATTCTCTGTATTTAACCATAAAAGAGCTACTATATCCATCATAGCATTATGTTCATTTTAACATGTATGTTAATATATATAGGAGAGATTGTCAAGGGGAAATAATGAGTTTATCTAATCTTCTATTTTTATTTCCTTACTATTTTCCCATAATCCATGAATATTACAATAACTAGCAGCATATATAGTACCAGATTTTTCAGCTTTAAACTTTAATGTCACATAAGGTTCAGTAAAAACATCATATTCCCCATGGGATACAAAATCACAATTACCAATTTCTACGGGGAATTTTCCTCCTTCTGGTTGGAAATAAACTTTGATCCATACTATATGATGTTCTAAAGTATTAGGATGAGGTATTTCTTCACCAATATTTACATTTACTTCGATTAATTCACCTTTTTTAGCTGTTTCAGGTGCATGAATAACAGGAACGTGTTTTTCACCTTTCCAATCTCCACTTTGATATAAGGAACTTAATTTTTTCATGTGTACATCCTCCTTCTATAAATTAAATTAATTTATATTTTTATAAGCTATGCCTGTTTATTTATATACCCATTTTTTAAAAAAACACACATGTTAAAACAAAGTATATGAACATACTTTCTATTTATGTCTTAAATAAGAATCTAAGAAAAAGATAACAATATCAGATATAATATAGCTTGATAGATAAAATTGAATGATATAATTTAGTAATGGAAAAAACTTAATAAGGGAAAGGAAAGGAAGATTAAAATGGAATATATAGAGTTAATAGCAACTTCTACTTTTGGATTGGAAGCTGTAGTAAAAAGAGAGTTATTAAACTTAGGTTATAAGGATTTAAAGGTAGATAATGGTAAAGTAACTTTTAAAGCCACAGAAAGGGATATTCCAAAGACTAATTTATGGCTAAGATCTGCCGATAGAGTGTTACTAAAGATGGGAGAGTTTAAGGCTACAACTTTTGATGAATTATTTGAGAAAACTAAAGAGCTTCCTTGGGATGAGTGGATTACAGAAGATGGGGAGTTTACTGTAGAAGGTAAATCGGTGAATTCTCAACTTTTTAGTATATCTGATTGTCAAGCTATAGTTAAAAAGGCTGTAGTGGAGAAATTAAAGAATAAGTATCATAGGGAGTGGTTTGAAGAGACTGGAGCAAAATTTACCATTGAAGTGTCTCTATTGAAAGATATTGCAACATTAACTATAGATACCTCAGGAGAAGGATTGCATAAAAGGGGCTATAGGCTTAAAAGTGTTAAAGCACCATTAAAGGAAACTTTAGCTGCTGCGTTGGTTCAATTGAGCTATTGGAATAAAAATAGGTTTTTAATAGATCCATTTTGTGGTTCTGGAACCATCCCTATAGAAGCAGCTATGATAGGCAAAAATATTGCTCCAGGATTGAATAGAAATTTTGCTTCAGAAGGTTGGCCGAGGGTTAAAAAAGAATATTGGCAAGATGCAAGAAGAGAAGCTTGGGATATAATGTTGTTAGGTGAAAAATTAAATATATTAGCTTCAGACATAGATAAAGAAGCAATTGAGATAGCTAAGAAAAATGCTGAAAGTATAGCTTTAGAAGAAGATATAGAATTTATAAGGACAGATTTTAGAGATTTAAACATACAAGAGAAATATGGAGTTATTATAACTAATCCTCCTTATGGAGAGAGGATTGGAGAGAAAAAGGAAATAGAACAGCTATATATAGATATGGGAAATAAATTTAGAAAACTAGACACTTTCTCCATATATGTATTAACATCTAATGAGGATTTTGAAAAATTATATGGTAAGGTAGCTGACAGAAGAAGAAAACTATATAATGGGAGGATTAAAGTAGATTACTATCAATATTACGGTCCAAGACCTCCTAAACATATTAGATAAAATATTATATTAAGTTTATAATATTATTAGATATAATTATATGAGTACAAGTAAACAATACTACTTGATTGAAAGAGAGGTGATTTATGTGAGTATATATACAAAGACAGGGGATAAAGGCACTACAAGTTTATTTGATAATAAGAGAGTTTCTAAAGATGATATAAGAGTGGAAAGTTATGGGACAGTTGATGAACTAGTGTCATTTTTAGGACTAGCTAAAAATTATGTAGAAGATAAAGATATATACAATATTATCCATGAAATTCAAAATAAGCTATTTATAGTTGCTAGTAATCTAGCTACAGAAGATCAATCTAAAATAAAATATAGGATAAAAAAAGAGGATATTAATTATTTAGAAGATAAGATTGATGAATATATGGGGAAATTGAAGGAACCAACAGGATTTATAGTACCTGGTTCAGGAAAAGGTTCTGGATATCTTCATGTTTGTAGAACTGTATGCAGAAGGGCAGAGAGAAGGATAATTACCCTAAGAGGTCACTCTACAGTAGACCCCTTGGTAATTAAATATATAAATAGACTTTCAGATTTAATATATGCTTTGGCAAGATTTTTAGAAGAGGAAGAGGTGTCTGTAAAATATGAAGATTAGATTTTAATATTTTCTACCATTTTTTCAAGTTCAATAGCTATATTAGATAAATCCTCTATGGCAGCATTTATTTCTTCCATTGAAGCTAGATTATTTTCTACAGCAGCAGCACTAGTTTGAGAAGCTGCTGTTGTTTCTTCTGATATTGCAGATATTTCAGATGCTCTTTCTAAAATATATTCACTGTTGTTTCTTACTTCTTTTGCAGCATCTGTAATTTCTATTATAGATATATTAATTTGATCTATATACATTAAGAGATCATCAAAAGACTGTTTTGTTGAATTAGCCATATTTACACTTTCATGTACAACTTCACTTACTTTATCTATGCTAGTAACGGCTTCATTACTGCTGTTAGTAACATTTGATGTAATGGATGATATTTCTTGGGAATGTGAGTGAGTTGCATCAGCAAGCTTTCTAATTTCTTCAGCAACTACTGCAAATCCTCTACCTGCATCCCCAGCCCTTGCAGCTTCAATAGCAGCATTTAAAGCTAATAGATTAGTTTGTTCTGCAATTTCATTTATTATGAGTACTATATTATCTATATTTTTTATTTGATTATTCAATTCTTCTATTATATTAGAGGTATCTTTAGTATAATCTTCTATTTGGTTTACCATATGAATTATCTCATCTACATCTTGAGTACCTTTATCGGCAGATTTTGCCATAAATGCAGCTAATTCTGTACCTTGTTTTGCATAATTTTCTGTATCTTGAGATAGCATGTTTAAATTAGAGATAGCTTCACTTAATTCTGTTATATTTTTAGAAGTATTTTCAGAACCTTTAGCAATTTCGTCTACGCTCATAGCAATATTTTCAACAGAGTTTGTAGTGTCATCAATAACATGAGATAAGTTACTAGTATTTTCTGCTAAAACCTTTGAATATTTTTTTATTTTTCTAATTATGTTTGCCATATTATTTATTATTGTGTTTAATAATTCGCTAATGTAAGGAATTTTTTTGGATTCTTTGATTTCTTCTATTTTAGAGAAATCTCCTTGAGCTACTCTGTTCATGTCCATATGTAGTTTATCTAATGATTTTATAATTAATTTGTTAAGTAAAGCATATATAACTATGCCTATTATAACCATGTTAATGAGAGCAGAAACTAGTATACTCAGTGTTGGGCTTAATTTTAAATCTATTTCTATAGCTTTAAATATTAAATTAGATATTGTAATACTTAAAAAAATTATTATAAAAGTTACAATAAGAAATTTGTATTTTATACTATCAAATTTCTTTTGATTTTCATCTTTTTTAAGCATAAGATCCCTCCTATAAAATTGTATTATACATATATGATACTACATATCTTGGTTAATGTTAAGATGAAACAATATTTTATTTTTAATACTTTATATGTAGGTGAAAGCAATAAAAAACTTTGAGTTTTAAAAACTAGTATGGTATTATTAAACCAAGTATTTAATAATCTTATTAGGTGATTTTATGATAGGAAAAAAACATATAGATTCTATAGGGAAGATGTTAAAAGAATATAATGCATTAAACTTTCATGTTCTAGAGAGCATGGCTGATTGGGTGAGAGTGGTAGATTATGATGGAAATATTTTGTATGCAAATAAAGCTATGAAAGAATCTTTGGGGGATAATATAGTAGGAAAGAAATGTTATGAAGTTTATGTAAATAAAGAACCATGTGGATTTTGTATTTCTAAAAGAAGCATCGAAACTAAAGATACTATTCAAAAAGAGGAGATAATTAATGGTAAGTATTTTTCAGTTAAAAGTTCTCCAGTATTGGATTTGAATGGAGAAGCTATAGCTGCTGTGGAGGTATTTAGAGATGTAACTAGGGAGAGAAAACTAGAATTAGAGCTTATAGAAAAAAACAAGAAGATGAGCAAGGATTTATTATTTGCTAAAAGGCTTCAAGAAAGGATATTACCTAAAAAAGGTATATATGGAACATTAAAAATAGATCATCTTTATAAGCCATGTGAAATGTTAAGTGGAGATATGTTTGATATTTATCATATAGATGAAGAGAATATAGGGATATATATATGTGATGTAGTTGGGCATGGAGTTACTGCTTCTATGATGACCATGTTTGTAAGGCAAACCATGAGAGCTATAAAGGATGATATATTAAATCCAGGATCTGCTTTGACAGAACTTCATAAGAGATTTGTTACATTAAACCTTGATGTAGATAAATATTTCACCATTTTTTATGGAGTATACAATATTAGGACTAATCAATTTAAGTATTCAAATGCAGGTCACAATTGTATACCTATAATATTTAATGATTATGAAACTACATTAATTAAAACAAAAGGATTCCCCATTTCACTAATATTCAATGATATACATTATGAAGAAAACCAAATTCAATTAAATAAAGGAGATAAGGTTTTGTTCTATACGGATGGTATAACAGAAGTAAGAAATATAGATGGAGAGGAGTTCGGAGTAGAAAGATTAGTAGATGTTGTAAATGAACATAAAATACAAGTATTAGATATAATAGTTGAAGAAGTTGAAAAGTTTAGATGGGGAGAGCAAGAGGATGATTTTGCAATAGTTCTTGTTGAGGTTATTGAATAATAAATATAAATGGAGGTATGATGATGAACAATATAACATTTGATTATTCCAATAGTTTTGTTAAAGAGCATGAAATAGATTATATTGAACCTTTTATAGTTACTTCTCATAACCTACTTCATGAATATAAGGGGCAAGGTAAAGAATTTACTGGATGGATAGATTTGCCTAAGGACTATGATAAAGAGGAGTTTGAAAGAATAAAGGAGTCAGCTGAAAAAATTAGAAAGGATTCTTCAATTTTTATTATCATAGGCATAGGAGGTTCTTATCTTGGTTCTAGAGCATGTATAGAAGCTTTAAATCATAATTTTTATAATCATCTACCAAGGGATAAAAGAACAGGTCCTCAAATATATTATGTTGGGAATAACATAAGTAGCAATTATATAGCTGATTTATTTGATGTGATAGAAGATAAGGACATAAGTTTAAATGTAATATCCAAATCTGGAACTACCACAGAACCTGCTTTAGCCTTTAGATTATTTAAATCCTATATGGAAGATAAATATGGAAAAGAAAAGGCAAAAGAAAGAATATATGTAACTACAGATAGTTCTAAAGGTGCTTTAAGAAAATTAGCTGAAAAGGAAGGATATAATACATTTGTAATACCAGATGATGTAGGTGGGAGGTACTCCATATTTACAGCAGTGGGATTACTTCCAATAGCTGTTTCAGGAATAAATATAGACAAACTTTTAGAAGGTGCCTTTGATGGGATGGAGGAGTATTCAGTAAGTACATTAAAAGATAATATATGTTATCAATATGCAGCTGTTAGAAATATATTGTATAGCAAAGGAAAAGAAATAGAGATATTAGTAAACTATGAGCCTAATTTGTACTATCTAATGGAATGGTGGAAACAATTGTATGGAGAATCAGAGGGCAAGGATGGGAAAGGCATATATCCTGCATCAGCAAATTTTACTACAGATCTTCACTCTTTAGGGCAGTTGATACAGGATGGGAAAAGAAATATATTTGAAACTACTATACATGTAGAAAGTCCTAGAAGAGACATACAAATAAAAGAGGAAAAGGATAATTTAGATGGATTAAATTTTTTATCAGGAAAGAGCATAAACTTTGTGAATAAAAAAGCATTTGAAGGTACATTAATGGCTCACACTAAAGGAGGAGTACCTAATTTAGTAATTGGATTACCAAAAATGAATGAATATTTTTTTGGTAAACTTATATATTTTTTTGAAAAATCTTGTGCTATAAGTGGTTATATATTAGGGGCCAATCCATTTAATCAACCGGGAGTAGAGGAGTATAAAAAAAATATGTTTAAGCTTTTAGGTAAACCTGGATATTAATTTATATGTTAAATATTAAATTCTACCAAAAAATATTTAAATTTTTTGGTAGAATTTTTTATGGAAAATTAAAAAAAATATTGTTAATAATATAACAAAAATCATTGCAATTTTGTATATTTTTTGATAATCTAGAATTAGATAAACATAAAGGAGGGATGAATATGGATTTTGAACATTTACTATTTGAAAAAAAAGGCAATATAGGTATATTATCCATTAATAGACCAGATGCATTAAACGCATTAAATTCTAATGTGTTAGATGAATTAAATGAGGCTGTAGATATAATAGCAGCAGATGAAGAAGTACATATACTTATAATAACAGGGGAAGGACGAGCTTTTGTTGCAGGAGCAGATATTGGTGAAATGAAAGATATGAATATACTTGAAGCTAGAAAATTTGCAGAAAATGGGCTTAAAGTTTTTAGAAAGATAGAATTAATGGAAAAGCCAGTAATAGCTGCTGTAAATGGATTTGCTTTAGGAGGCGGTTGTGAATTATCTATGTGCTGTGATATTAGGATAGCATCTGAAAAAGCAAAATTTGGGCAGCCAGAAGTAGGACTTGGAATAATTCCAGGATTTGCAGGCACTCAAAGATTGGCGCGATTAGTAGGTATAGGAAAGGCTAAAGAATTGATATTTACATCGGAAATGATAGATGCAAAAGAAGCTTATGAAATTGGACTAGTAAATAAAGTTGTTCCAGCTGAAAAACTTATGGAAGTTTCTATGGATATGGCGGAGAAAATTGTAAAAAATGGGCAAATTGCAGTAAGATTTGCTAAAACAGCTATAAATAGAGGAATAGAAACAGATTTAGAAACTGGAATGAACATTGAAAAAGATTTATTTGCATTATGTTTTGGTACAGAAGATCAAAAAGAAGGTATGAAAGCGTTTTTAGAAAAACGCAAACCTAATTATAAATTAAAATAATATTTGGAGGTGTTAAATTATGAAAACAATTGGTATATTAGGTAGGGGAACTATGGCTTCAGGCATAGTTCAAGTACTTATTCAAAAGGGTTATGATGTGATAATGTGGGTTAGAGATATAGACCCTTCAGATCCTAGAGGTAGCCTAAAAATTGTTGATAAGAATTTAGACAGATTAGTTAAAAAGGAAAAGATTACTAAAGAAGACAAGGAAGCTATGTTAAATAAAGTGGAAATAACCACTAAATATGAAGATTTAAAGGATTGCGATCTAATTATAGAAGCAATAGCAGAAGATATGGATTTGAAAAAAGAAACATTTAAAAAATTAGATGAAATTGTGAAAGAAGAAACAATATTAGCTACCAACACATCATCCTTATCAATTACTGAAATAGCAAGTGCTACCAATAGACCAGATAAGGTAATAGGCATGCACTTTTTCAATCCAGTACCTGTAATGAAACTAGTTGAGGTAATAAAGGGTATAGGAACATCAGAAGAAACAAAGGATACTATTATGGAACTATCAAAAGATTTAGGTAAAACTCCAGTAGAAGTAGAAGAGGCTCCTGGATTTGTAGTAAATAGAATATTGATTCCTATGATAAATGAAGCAGTAGGGATATTAGGAGATGGAGTTGCTGCTGCAGAAGATATAGATGAAGCTATGAAATTAGGAGCTAATCATCCAATGGGACCATTAGCTTTAGCAGACTTGATAGGACTAGATGTTTGTTTAGCTATTATGGATGTATTATATGAAGAATTTAAGGATCCAAAATATAGAGCTCATCCTCTTTTAAGGAAGATGGTTAGAGGTGGACATTTAGGTAGAAAGACAAAAAAAGGTTTTTATGACTATAACAAATAAATAGTAAATATATAGCAAAAATTCCCTAGTTTACTAGGGAATTTTTGCTATATAAAAGTATATATTGGACACAATATATAAAAATGATGTTATGGAAGGTGGCTTATTACATGAAACGTTTTTGGAGTGCATTTATTGTGTCCTCTATACTTTTTTTTATTGCTATATATTTAGGTTCTTATTCTTATTTAAAGTTTAATACTCCTTTAGTATATCCCAATATATCTGGAGGATATCATCAAAAGGAAAAGATTAAAAAAAATAAAAAATTAGATATAGTAAAAGAAGAATTTACATCTCTTGAAGAGGCAATAGAAAAAAGCAATAGGGTTAATTTTATGGTGTTAGGAATGGAAGATATAAGAACGGATACTATAATATTTGTTTCTGTGGATTTGGATAATAAGAAGGTGGATGGGATATCAATCCCCAGAGATACTTATATTCATAGAAAAGGATTTGATAGTGCTGAACAAAGAAAGATAAATGCTGTATATGGTGATCATGGTATAGAAGGAGTAAAGAAGGCTTTAACCTACATATTAGAAGGAGTTCCAATTCATCATTATATAATGGTGGATTATGAAGGGGTAGAAAAGATGGTAGATGCTATAGGAGGAGTGGAAGTAATGGTACCCTTTACTATGAAATACAAAGATCCTACAGCAGATCCTCCTTTAGACATATATATAGAAGAAGGAAGACAAATTTTAGATGGAAAGAAAGCTTTGGATTTTTTAAGATATAGAAAAGGTAATAATAAAAGAGAAGGATATATAGATGGAGATTTAGGGAGAATAAGAGTACAACAACAATTTATCCAATCTTTTGTAAAAAAAGCATTAACTTATCGTTTACCAATTATAGCAAAGAAAGGGCTGGAATATACGAAAACGGATATAAAAATAACAGAAGCTTTATCCTATGCTACAAAATTTGCAGGTATGAAAGTGGAAAATTTCAAGCTTGTTACATTGCCAGGCGTAGCAGAGTTTAAGCCTTTTGATGGAAAACTTTTATCATATTTTATATATGATCCATTTGAAACTAGAAAATTGTTAGAAGAAATATATAATGTGAAAAACCCCTAGTAAATAATAGGGGTTAAATTGCTTCTTTTTTGTTGTTTTTCAATAAGGATTCTCCAATAGTATATACATTTCCAGCACCCATTGTGATTATAACATCACCACTTTCAGCATTATCTAATAAATAGTTTTCTATTTCCTCAAATGAAGACATATATTTAGCATCTACACCATTTTTAATAAGTGCATCTACTAAATCTGTAGAGTGAATTAGTCCTGTATCCTTTTCTCTTGCAGCATATATATCAGGTATTATAACTTTGTATGCATTTGAAAAGGATTCAGTAAAGCTATCTAATAATAGTTTTGTTCTGGTATAGGTATGAGGTTGAAATACACACCAAACATGACCATTAGTAGAGTTATGTAAAGCTTCTAATGAAGCTTTAATTTCTGTTGGATGGTGGGCATAATCATCTATTATTTTTATGCCATTTTTAATTCCTTTTAGTTCCAATCTTCTTTGAACACCTTTATAGCTTTCTATAGCTTCTATTATGGTTTCAATAGGGATACCTAAAGTATGGCTTGCAGCAATGCTAGCTAGGGCATTGTATATATTATGTTTACCCATTACGTTTAATTGTATTGGGTATAAAGCTTTACCTTTTATATTTAGCATAAAATTTGGATAGCCTTCTGGACTAAAAGATATATTTTCAGCTGTATAATGGGCATTTTTTTCTATGCCAAAGGTAATTACATTTGCTTTTGTGTTGTCTATAACTCTTTGAGCATTTATATCATCTATATTTATAATCAAATAGCCTTCAGGTGGAATATTTTTTCCATATTCAACAAAAGTATCCACAATATGATCTAAATTTTTAAAATAATCTAGATGATCTTCTTCCATGTTTAATATAATTGCCATAGTAGGATAATACTTTAATATATTACCTTTATATTCACAAGCTTCTGTTAGTATATATTCTTTTGATCCTAATTTTACATTACCCCCTATTTCATTTAATTGTCCTCCTAACAATATTGTTGGATTTAAAGTGGAACGATTAAATATTGTAGCTAACATGCTAGTGGTAGTAGTTTTACCATGAGTACCAGATACAGCAATAGAATTAGTATAATTTTTCATAATAGCACCTAAAAATGTAGCTCTATCTACAGTGGGTATATTATTATTAAATGCCTCCATCAATTCTTCATTATCATCAGATATTGCATCAGTATATACTACTAAATCTGCACCTTTTATATTATCTTTACTATGTCCTATATGTATATCAGCACCTAGCTTTTTTAATCTTTCTATTATATAACTATTATTCGTGTCAGAGCCAGAAACTTTATAACCTTCTGTTAATAAAATTTCTGCTAGACCACTCATGCTAATTCCACCAATACCTATGAAATGAACATGATTATATTCGTGGTCATTTATAGAAAATGAAAACATAAATTTACCTCCTATACAGTTCAAATTAAAAGTTTCTCTTTCTATTATTACCAAGTTGAATATTAATATTATTTTATTCTATTTTAATTTTTTTGTCACTGTTTGATTATATCATATTACTATAATAATAAAAAGGCAACATTTATAAGGGTTTTATTACTTAAAGGGACTTTATAATACTTAATTTATCAAATTTATAAAAATAAGTATTAAATAAATAAATATGCAGTTATTTAAAAAAATAAAATACTTTTTTAAAAATAAGAAGGATTTTTTAAAAATATAAAGAATATAGTGAATATTCAACAATATTATTTAAGTTTGACTTCTGAGGAAGGTGGTGAATTATTCTGTGAAGGTAACTGACGTAAGGGTAAGAAAGGTTACGGAAGAAGGTAAAATGAAAGCAATTGTATCTGTAACCTTTGACAATGAGTTTGTTGTCCATGATATAAAAATAATCGAAGGACAAAATGGTTTATTTATAGCAATGCCTAGTAGAAAAATAGCAGATGGAGAATTTAGGGATATAGCCCATCCAATTAATGCTGAAACTAGAAAAAAGATTCAAGATGCAGTTTTAGATGAATATGAAAAAATATTAGCATCTGAGTAATTAAGGACCTAAAGGTCCTTTTTTACATGAATATAAAATTTAAAATAAAATTATTTTAGCTTTAACATTGGACATATGTGTGAAATAGGTTAAAATATTATTGGATAGATAAATTTAAAATGAGGTGTTATTATGAATATAGCTATAATATTAGCAGCAGGAGAAGGTACAAGGATGAAATCCAGTAAACCTAAAGTATTACATAAAATATGCGGTAAGCCTATGCTACAATATGTGATAGAGGCAAGTAAAGGAGCTCATATAGATTTAAATTATGTAGTAGTAGGTCATGGAGGAGATAAGGTTATAGAGGAGTTTAAAGACTCAGATGTAGTTTTTAGAATTCAACCCACAGGAGAAGAATATCCTTATGGTACAGGTTATGCAGTAATGCAAGCAATTGATTGTGTACAAGATGATAATAATGTAGTAATATTATATGGTGATACTCCACTAATAACAGCTAATACTATTAAAAAACTTATTGAATATCATAAAAAGTATAAATATGATGGTACAGTTTTAACAGCTTACTTAAAAGATCCTACAGGATATGGTAGAGTTATTAGGGATAAAAAAGGGCATATATTAAAAATAGTAGAACACAATGATGCAAATGAGGAAGAATTAAAAGTTAATGAGATTAACTCTGGTATATATTGTTTTAATGGAAAATTACTTAAATATGCCTTAGGAAAGATAGATAATGATAATGCACAAAGAGAATATTATATAACTGATGTAATTAAAATACTAAAGGAAGAAGGTTATAGTGTAGGTGCATATACCATAGATGAAGAAACAGAAATATATGGTATTAATTCTAGAAAGCAGTTAGCTTATTGTGAAAAGATTATGAGACAGAGGATAAATGAAAAGTATATGTTGAAAGGGGTTACTCTTATAAATCCAGAAAACACATATATAGAAGATGGGGTTATTATAGGAAAGGATAGCATAATATATCCAGGGACTATACTTACGGGAAGTACTATCATAGGCGAGGATTGTATCATAGGGGAAAACTGTAGGATTGAGAACAGTAAGATAGGAAATAAGGTAAAAATATATTCATCTACCATAACAGAAAGTAGTGTAGGTGATGAATGTAGCATAGGACCTTATGCTCATCTTAGACCCAATAGCCATTTAGGTAAAAATATAAGAATAGGTAATTTTGTAGAAGTAAAGAACTCTACTATGGGAGATAATTCTAAGGCGGGACATTTAGCTTATATAGGAGATGCAGACGTAGGGAAAAATGTAAATATTGGCTGTGGTGTAGTATTTGTAAATTATAATGGACAAACTAAATTTAGAACAATTGTTAAAGACAATGCTTTTATCGGAAGTAATGCTAATTTAGTAGCTCCTGTGATTGTAAAAGAATGGGGTTATGTAGCAGCAGGTTCAACTATTACTGAAGATGTGCCTGAAGGGAATTTGTCAATTGCTAGAGCTAGGCAAATAAATAAAGAAGGTTGGGTAGAAAAAAAAGGATATTTAAAAAAAGACAAATAAACTATAGGAGGAATGCAGAATGAATTTATGCAGAGGAGATATTAAAGTATTTTCAGGAAATGCCAATAAAAAGTTGGCAGAAGATATATGTAAAGAACTTGGAGTACCTTGTGGTCGCTGTGAAGTTGGAAAATTTAGCGACGGAGAAATATTTGTAAATATTGATGAAACTGTTAGAGGTTCAGATTTGTTTTTAATTCAACCTACTTGCACCCCAGTAAATAATAACTTAATGGAGTTATTAATATTGATAGACGCTTTTAAAAGAGCATCTGCTGGTAGAATAAATGCAGTAATTCCTTACTATGGCTATGCAAGGCAAGATAGAAAGACTAAAGCTAGAGAACCTATAACAGCTAAGTTGGTTGCAGATTTGTTAACTGTAGCAGGTATCGATAGAGTTGTAAGTATGGATTTACATGCTGGACAAATTCAAGGATATTTTAATTTACCTGTAGATCATTTGTCAGGAGTCCCTATTCTTGCCGAATATTTTAAAAAAATTGTTGATAGGGAAACAGTTATAGTTTCTCCAGATTTAGGTGGAGTAACTAGAGCAAGAAATTTCGCTAACCTTCTAGATTTACCTATAGCTATAATTGAGAAGAGAAGACCTAAAGCAAATGTTTCAGAAGTTATGAATATAATTGGAGATATTGAAGGTAAAAATGCAATAATAGTGGATGATATAATAGATACTGCAGGAACGATTACTAAAGCTGCTCAAGTTTTAAAGAACTTTGGAGCTAAGAAGGTATATGCTTGTGCAACTCACCCAGTTTTATCAGGACCAGCAATAGAAAGAATAGAAGAATCAGTAATAGAAAAATTTGTTGTTACAGATACTATTCCACTAGAAGAAGAAAAGAAGATTGACAAGATAGAAGTGGTAAGTGTTGCACCTATGTTTGCTGAAGTTATAAAAAGAATTCATGATAATGAATCTGTAAGCATACTATTTGATTAAGTATATGAGGTGATAAATTGTTTGCAGTAGTAGGTTTAGGAAATCCAGGTAGAAACTATTCTGGTACCAGACATAATGTAGGCTTTAAAACTGTAGAGTTGTTGGCTGATAGAAATAATATAAATTTAAATAAAATAAAATTTAAATCCATATATGGAGAAGGTATAATTGGAGGAGAAAAGGTTATACTCTTAAAACCTCAAACCTATATGAATAACAGTGGTATAGCAGTATTAGATTTATATAATTTCTACAAAATACCATTAGAGAATATAATAGTAATAGTAGATGATGTAGATATTGAATTTGGTACTATACGTATTAGAAAAAAGGGTAGTGATGGAGGACATAATGGATTAAAATCTATAATATATCAATTAGGGAGTCAAGATTTTCCGAGAATAAAGATTGGCATAGGGAAAAAAAGAGAGGAACAAGATCTAGCAGACTTTGTATTAAGTAAATTTTCAAAAGAAGAAAAACCATATATAGAAGAAGCTGTGCTAAATGCAGCATTAGCAGTGGAAACCATTATAACTTGTGGCATAGATAATGCAATGAATAAATTTAACATAAAAAAAAAGGAAGCCCAGGAATAGTTCCTGGGCTACTGTATATGTTTAAGGAGCTGATTAAATGCAAAATATATTTATAGATCCACTAAAAAATTTAGCTTCTTATAAAAAGCTTTTGGAGGATATAAAACTAAATAAAACTCCTATATCTACCCATGGGATAATTGATGAAAACTTAGGGCATATAGTTTATGCTTTAAATCAAGATATGAAGAAACAAGTATTAGTCATCACTCATGATGATAATAAAGCTAGGAGGATTTATGAGGATATTAAAAATTTTGATGAAAATATAGTAGAGTTTTATCCTACTAGAGAGATACTTTTTTATAAAGTAGATGCAATAAGTACAGAGGTAAATAATCAAAGATTGCGAGTTCTTTCTAGATTGTTATCCAAAGAACCAGTTATAGTAATTGCCTCAATAGAAAGTTTACTCACTAAATTAATAGCACCAGATATATTTAAGAAATATATGATAAATATTAAACAAGGAGATATAGTAGATTTAGAGGGATTAACAGAGAAACTTATATCCTGTGGATATGAAAGGGAGACAATGGTAGAAGGAGTAGGGCAATTTAGCATTAGAGGTGGAATATTAGATTTTTATTCACCAAATTATGATACTCCTTTTAGAATAGAGCTGTTTGATGATGAAGTAGATTCTATTAGATCCTTTGACTTATTAAGTCAAAGATCATTAGAAGTAGTGGATTCAATATTGATATCTCCTGTAAAAGAGGTATTTATCATAGATGAGTATAGAAATAATATAATATCTAATATAAAAAAGGATATAAACAGAGGAATTAAAAAGCTGAAAACAGATTCAGAAGTAAGAACTACCATAGAAGATAAATTTGAAAGTTATTTAGAAGAGATAAAAGAAAAACTTCATATATCTAATATGGATATGATAACTCCTTATATACCTGAAAATTATTTATCCAGTATATTAAAATATATGGATTTTGATGGTTTAATATTTATGGATGAACCTGAGAGATTAAGAGAAAGGTATGACAGTATAAAGGAGCAATTTTTACTTCAATATTCGCAAGCTTTTGAAGTAGGTGAAGCATTATCGAAACATGAAAATATGCTATATGAATATATGCATATAGTTGAAGACATCAATGAAAAGGTGTGTATAACTAATACTGCATTAATTAAACAAGATACATTATTTAAGCCTAAATCTATATTAAAATTTACTTCCAAATCCATGCAATATTTCCACAGTAATATGAAAATTTTAAAAGATGAATTAGAACATTATAAATATAGAGGATATAAGGTAATAATACTTGCTGGCACAAAGAAAAAAGCAAAAATACTATATGACAATCTTATGAATATGGGATTAGAATGCAGCTATATAGAGGATACTGATAGGGAGATTAAAAGTGGGCAAGTATTCATAACAACTGGAAAAATAACTAGGGGATTTGAATATTCAGATATTAAATTTGCCATTATATCTGAAGGTGAAATATATGGAACTTATAAGGGAAGAACCAAAAAGACAAAAAAGAGATCCAAAGAAGAGACTATAAGTTTTTCTGATTTAAATATTGGGGATTATGTTGTGCATGAAAATCATGGTATTGGAAAATACGAAGGAATTGAACAATTAGATATTCAAGGAGTAAAGAAAGACTATTTGACTATAGCCTATAAAGGAAATGATAAATTATATGTGCCTGTTGAGCAGATGAATTTAATTCAAAAATATATTGGTGCTGATTCTGTAAAGCCTAAAATCAATAGACTTAGCAGTCCTGAATGGGCTAAAACTAAACAAAGAGCGAAAAAAGCTGTAGAAGATATGGCTAAGGATTTACTTGAACTATATGCTAAAAGGGAAAGTCAGCAAGGATATGCTTTTTCAAAGGATACTCCATGGCAAAGAGAATTTGAAGATTTGTTTCCCTATGAGGAAACAGAGGGGCAACTTAGAAGTATAGAAGAAATAAAAAGAGACATGGAAAGTAATAGACCAATGGATAGGCTACTATGTGGAGATGTGGGATATGGGAAAACAGAAGTAGCTCTAAGGGCAGCTTTTAAAGCAGTAATGGATGGGAAACAGGTGGCATTTCTAGTACCTACTACCATATTAGCTCAACAGCATTACAATACTATGATTGAAAGGTTTGATCCATTCCCCATAAAAATAGCTATGTTAAGTAGATTTAGAACAGCTTTAAATCAGAAAGATATCGTAGATGGACTTAGAAAAGGGACCATAGATATAGTAGTAGGAACTCATAGATTATTATCTAAAGATGTGGCGTTTAAAGATTTAGGTTTACTTATAATAGATGAAGAACAAAGATTTGGAGTTAAGCATAAGGAAAAATTAAAAAAACTTAAAGAAAATGTAGATGTATTAACTCTCACAGCTACACCTATTCCCAGAACTCTTCATATGTCCCTTATAGGTATTAGAGATATGAGTATTATAGAAGAACCTCCAGAAGAAAGATATCCTGTTCAAACTTATGTGGTGGAGTTTAATGAACAGATGATACGAGAAGCTATATTAAAGGAAATAGAAAGGGGAGGGCAGGTATATTTTGTTTATAATAGGGTTGATACTATAGATAAGATGGCTATTAAATTAAAGGATTTAGTTCCAGAAGCTAATATTGCAGTAGGACATGGGCAGATGAGTGAAAGACAATTAGAAAAGATAATGATGGATTTTATATCTATGAAATATAATGTATTAGTAAGCACCACTATTATTGAAACAGGACTTGATATACCTAATGTAAATACTATAATAATATATAATGCAGATAAAATGGGGCTATCTCAGCTATATCAATTAAGAGGTAGGGTAGGTAGAACAAATAGAGTAGCATATGCTTATTTAACATATGAAAAGGATAAAGTATTGACAGAAATAGCAGAAAAGAGGCTTAGAGCTATAAAGGATTTTACGGAATTTGGTTCAGGCTTTAAAATAGCAATGAGAGATTTAGAAATAAGAGGTGCAGGAAATCTTTTAGGAGTAGAGCAACATGGGCATATTGAAGCTATTGGTTATGATCTATATGTAAAATTTTTAAATGAAACCATAAAGAAGTTAAAAGGAGAAAAGATAGAAGAGGTAGTTAATACTAGCATTGATCTTAATATAGATGGATATATTCCTACAAGCTATATAGAAGATGAAGAACAAAAGATAGATATTTACAAGAAAATTGCTGTTATTGAAAATTTGGAGGATTATAGGGAATTAATAGATGAATTGATAGATAGATTTGGAGATTTACCAATAGAAGTGAAAAATTTATTGGATATTTCCTATATAAAAAATATAGCAGGTACTTGCCACATTAATAATATATATCAATCAGAAGACACATTAATATTGGAATTTAGTTCCATAGAATATATATCTCCTGATTTAATCCATTATCTTTCTAAAGAATATGGAAGGAGGATTAGTTTTGATTTATCTAATAACCCTTCTTTTAAATATAGATTCAGAAAGAATATGTTAACGGAATTAAAGGAATTAGTTGAAAAAATTAGTGGTTTTCATAATATGACAAATAATATATAATGTATATAGGTATATATTTAGAAAGGATGTTATAATTGTTTAAGTTTAGAAAAAATATTTTAATGATCTTTGTAATTGTAAGTATAATATCTTTAGCTCTTTCAGGATGTACTAAAAAAGAAAAAGGTATTGTAGCTAAAGTTAATGGTGATGTAATTACTCAAGAAGAATTTGATATAGAATTTGAGATCTATAAAACTATGTACAAGAAGCAATTTGGTGAAGATGCATTAGCACAGGAAGCTGAAGGCAACAAAACTATGGAAGAATTATTAAAAGAAAATATATTAGAAAAACTTATAATAGAAAAATTAATATTAAAAGAAATAAAAGATATGAATATAACAGTTACGGAAGAAGAAGTAGAAAAACATTTAGAAGATTTTATTAATTCTTTAGGAGGAAAAGAAAAATATGAAGAATTCTTAAAGAAGAATGGGTTTAGTCAAAAATTTGTAGAAGACAATATACGAAAGGAATTATTATATGAAAAGCATAGAGAAAATTTTATGAATCAAATAGAATTATCTGAAAAGGAATTAAAGGATTATTATGAAAAGAATAAAGATTCTCTAATCAAAGTTAGAGTTAGCCATATATTAGTTCCTACTGAGGAAGAAGGGAAGAAGGTATTAGAAAGGCTAAGTAAAGGTGAAGATTTTCATAGCTTAGCGGCTACTGAATCCATAGATTCAAATTCAGCAGTAAAAGGTGGAGACTTAGGTTATTTTACTAAAGGAAGTATGGCGAAGGAATTTGAAGAAGTAGCTTTTTCATTGGAAGTTGGAGAAATTAGCGATTTAGTTAAGACAGAGCTTGGTTATCATATTATATTGCTAGAAGATAAAATAGACACTTATGAAGATTTAAAAGAAGATATAATTCCTTTATTAAAAAATCAAAAATATATTGAAAAAATATCAAAACTTAGAGATAAGGCAAAAGTAAAAATATATATAGATTAATAAAAAACCTTTGTAGCTTGCTACAAAGGTTTTTTAAATTAATGTAAATACTTTAACTTAAATCTACCATTTATGTATAAATAATTCTTATTAGTAAAATAATAATTACACAACAAAATTTGTTAGGAGGGAAAAAATGAAGGCAACTGGAATAGTTAGACGTATTGATGATCTAGGTAGAGTAGTTATACCTAAAGAAATAAGAAGAACTTTACGGATTAGAGAAGGAGATCCATTAGAAATCTTTACAGATAGAGAAGGAGAAGTAATACTAAAAAAATATTCTCCCATAGGAGAATTAACTGAATTTGCTAATGAGTATTGTGAGTCTTTATATGAAGTTACAAATTATATTTCCATTATAACCGATAGAGATACTATAATTGCTATTGCTGGAGGTCCTAAAAAAGAATATCTTCAAAAAAGAATAAGTCCTGAGATAGAAAAAATAATGGAATCTAGAAATACTTATTTTACAAAAGAAAATATGAAACCTATGAAGATATTTTATGAGGATACAAATGAATATGAATATACAGCACAAGTTATAGCACCAATAGTAATGCAAGGGGATCCTATAGGCACTGTAATATTGGTAACCAAAGAAGAAGGTGCAACTATAGGAGATGTTGAAATAAAGTTAGCGGAAACAGGTGCAGCTTTTTTAGCAAAACAAATGGAAAGTTAAATTAAGCCTACCAAATTTGGTAGGCTATATTAATTTTTATTGGTATAATATAGTGTTGTAAACTATATATTTTTGATATAATAGGTTTAGTTTTCAATCTACAGGTAGGAGGAATATATCATGAGCAAAGATAACTTTTTAAAGGGAGCAGCTATTTTAAGCATAGCCGGTGCTATTGTGAAAGTACTTGGGGCTTTTTATAGAATACCCCTTAACAATATATTAGGAAGTGAAGGAATAGGATATTATCAAACAGCATATCCATTGTATGTATTGTTGTTAACAATTTCAACAGCAGGTTTTCCAGTAGCTATAGCTAAATTGGTTTCAGAAAAACGTGCTTTGGGAGATCACAAAGGAGCACATAAAGTATTCAAAATAGCTTTTTTAGGAATGTTGATGGCAGGACTACTTACATCTTTATTTGTATTTATAAATGCAAAATTAATAGTTAAAAGTTGGGGAAATGAAGATGCATACTATGCTTTAGTAGCCTTAGTCCCTGCGTTGTTTTTTGTACCTATAATGTCTGCTTTTAGAGGTTATTTTCAAGGGAGGCAGACTATGACTCCTACAGCACTATCTCAAATAATGGAACAGCTTTTTAGAGTTATAGGAGGTCTAATATTAACTTACTATTTATTGGGCATGGGTTTGCCTATAGCAGCAGGAGGTGCATCTTTTGGTGGTTCAATAGGGGCTATTGCTGGAGCTATTACCATGATAATTATATATTTTTCTAAACGAGGAGAAATAGGAGAAGAATTAAGAAGTAGTCCTGAAAATGAAGAAAGGGTAAGTAAGATAATAAGAGAGCTACTTACTATAGCAATCCCTATAACTATTGGAGCAGCTATTGTACCTATTATGAATTCTATAGATACTCTATTGGTATTTAAACGGTTAAAAGCCATTGGATTTACAAAGGAAACTGCTAATTCTCTGTACGGACAACTTACAGGACATGCACAGACATTGATAAATTTACCTTTGATATTTTCTACAGCTTTATCTATATCATTAGTACCTGCTATTTCTATGGCTAATACAAAAAAAGATTATAAAGAGATAAGAAATATTACTTCTTCAGGTATGAGGATTACTCTTCTCATTGGATTACCTGCGGCTTTTGGCTTATTTGTATTAGCAGAACCAATTATAGGGCTGTTATATTTTAAACTTAGTCCAGAGGAAATAATAAGTACTGGAAAGATACTTTCTATATTGTCTTTTGGAGTTGTATTTTTAACATTTGTTCAATCTTTAACGGCTATTTTACAAGGATTGGGAAGACCAATAGTTCCTGTAGTAAATTTAGGTATAGGTGCAGCTTTCAAGGTTGTTTTAACCTATATATTGACAGGGATTCCCAATATTAACGTAAAAGGAGCGGCTATATCTACTGTAACAGCATATTTTATAGCGTCATTACTTGACTTAATAGCTGTTTACAAGTATACTAGATTAAAATTAGATATAATGGATATATTTATAAAGCCACTTTTTGCATCATCTTTAATGGCTTTATCAGCAAAGTTAATTTATGCAAGTTTTAGAAGTATAATAGGCAATAGTTTATCTACTATAATTGCTATAGTGCTTGCTGCTGGAATCTATTTTATATTGCTAATAGTAATAGGTTCTTTAACCTACGAAGATTTTAAATTGCTTCCTAGTGGAGAAAAAATAGCTAGTAAATTGGTTAAATTTAAATTATTAAAAAAATAGAAAAGATACAAAGGAGTAATGAATATGGGAAAAATATATATACTAGGTTTAGGACCTGGGAGCATAGAAGATTTAACTATTGGAGCAATAAAAAGGATTAAAAGTGGAGATAGAAATTATTTAAGAACAGAAGAACATCCTACAGTTAATTTTTTAAAGGAAAACAATATACCTTATGAGTCCTATGACTATGTATATGCACAGGAAGAGGATTTTTCAAAGGTATATGAATATATTGTGGAGGATTTGATTAAAAAGGCAAACAAGTACAAAACTATAAACTATTTAGTTCCTGGTAATCCTATGGTAGCAGAAAAGACAGTTGAATTATTGTTAAGAAGAGAAGATGAAAACTTAGAAATAGAGATTATAACTGGTGTGAGTTTTATAGAACCTATTTTAAAACTTGTAGAGCGAGATCCTATAGAAGGTCTTAAAATCATAGATGGAACAGATTTTAAATTTAAAGATATTGATATTAATGTTGATTGTATAGTAATTCAAGTGTATAATACTAGAGTTGCTTCTAATATTAAATTAGTATTATCTCAAGTTTATGGAGATGAGTATAGGATATATCTAATAAATAGTGCAGGAGTAGAGGATGAGGAGGAAATTTATAATATATATATATATGAACTAGATAGAATGAACAATATTGGACCTTTAACAAGTATATATATCCCCAAAGTGGATAAAATAACTAAAAAAATATATGACATAGCCGATATTGTAGATACGATGGAATTATTAAGAAGCGATAAGGGTTGCCCTTGGGACAGGGAACAAACTCATAAATCCATTAGAGAATGTGTTATTGAAGAAGCATATGAAGTGGTAGATGCAATTGATAGAGAAGATATAGATGGTTTAATAGAGGAATTAGGAGATTTACTTCTTCAAGTAGTATTTCATTGCCAAATAGCTATGGAGGAAGGGGAATTTAACTTATTTGATGTAACTACAGAGTTGAATAAGAAATTAATTTATCGACATCCTCATGTTTTTGGGGAAAAAACAGTAGAAAAATTTGATGAAGTAGTATATAATTGGAATAAATTGAAGTTTAAAGATAGAAATATTAAAACTTATACTGACACTCTAATGGATGTTCCAAAGATTCCTTCCTTAATGAGAAGTTATAAAGTACAAAAAAGGGCTAGAGATATTGGTTTTGATTGGGAAGATGTGGAGGGTGCTTTAGACAAAGTTAAGGAAGAATACTATGAAGTTATTGAATCCATCAAAAATACAAATATTAAAGGTGGTGATGTGGATAAAGTAGAAGAGGAATTGGGAGATTTATTGTTTGCAGTAGTTAATGTATGTAGATTTTTAGAGGTTAATCCTGAAGTGGCACTAAATAAGTGCATAAACAAATTTATTGACAGATTCTCGATAATGGAAACTAAAAGTAAACAAATTGGTAAAAACCTGAAAGACATGACTTTAGAAGAAATGGATAAATTATGGAATGAAGCAAAGCTACATAAAACTTATAAAAAGCAGGATTTGAAATAGGATAAGAAGAATTTTATAGATAAATATGAAATTAGGTAAAATGAGAAATTACTATATTATGAAAAGAGGAGGAATTTATAATGAATAAAGCTGAATTAGTTACTAATATAGCAGAAAAAAGTGGTTTGACAAAGAAAGATGCAGAAAGTGCGTTAAATGCATTTATGGAGGCTGTACAGGAAGCATTGTCTAAGGAAGAAAAAGTACAATTAGTAGGATTTGGAACATTTGAAGTAAGGCATAGAAAAGCTAGAGAAGGAAGAAATCCAAGAAATCCAGAAGAAGTTATACAAATACCAGCATCAAAAGCACCTGTATTTAGAGCAGGTAAATCATTGAAAGAAGCTGTAAACAAATAAAAAATCAGGTCATTGACCTGATTTTTTAAATATTATTTTGGAGGGAATGGTTTGAGAATAGATAAATTTTTAAAAAATTCCAGAATTATAAAAAGGAGACCAATAGCTAAGGAAGCTTGTGAACAAGGTAGAGTGTTTATCAATGGTAAACAAGCAAAACCTGGGGATGAAGTTGAAGTTGGCGATATTGTAGAAGTTGATTTTGGGACTAAGACTATGAAAGTAGAAATACTAGAGATTAAGGATAATGTAAAAAAAGATGAAGCTTTAGAATTATATAAAATTATAGAATGAAGGGGCTTTTGTAATAAAAGCCTTTTTTTATTCATAAATATTAATAAATAGGGAGGAGGGATTTAAATTGGCAGAAAATAGAGTGGATTTTAAAACTCAAAATATATTAGTAGAGAATAGAAATAAAGTAACCATTACAGGGGTAGAACAGGTTGAAAGTTTCAACGAAAGTACAATTATACTCATGACTGTAAAGGGAGGAATGACAATTAAAGGAGAAGGTCTTAATGTGGGAAAGTTAAATTTAGAGGATGGAAACATAAAAATAGATGGGATAATAAATGGTATATTTTATAATAGCAAGGATTCATCTCAAAAGGGCAATTTAATCGGTAAAATATTTAAATAATTTGGAGAGTTTAGCATGGATATTACTATAAAAATGCAATTATATATTTTTTTAACTTCCATATATGGAGGGCTTGTTGCTGGATTTTTTTATGATTTATACAGAATAAGTAGATACTATTTTAAACCTAAACATTTAATTACTCAAATAGAGGATCTGCTGTTTTGGATAGGTATTTCTTTGTTGTTTTTTTATATTTTAAATAGAAGCAATTGGGGAGAAATAAGGGGCTATGTGTTTTTAGGATTTTTCTTAGGGGGAACTTTGTATTCAAAATTATTAAGTAATGTATTTTATCCTTTGCTAAAAGGATTGTTTAACGGGATAAGGCAATTTTTTAAAAAAACTACTCAATGGATATTATTCCCTTTTAAACATGTTAGTAAGAAATTATCTCTAAAATTAAATAGATTGAAAAAATTAAAGAATATTCCAAAGGAAACTTTGAATCAAATAAAAAAACAAAAAAATATTATTTCAAATAAAAAATGAAGGAATTTTAAATTTGATGTAGAATAGAAATAGTAGGTGGTGGTTTTATGAAATATAAAAAAAACAAAAAGAAAAAAAGAGGTTTTAAGTTAAAGCATGTAATAATATTATTCTTAATATTTATTATAGGAAAAACCTTCATAACTCAAAGAATAATGATGAAGAATTTAATAGAGAGAAAAGAAAAAGAAGAGATGGAAATAGCTAAACTAGAAAAAGAGATTAAAGAGCTAAATGAAGAAATTCAAGATAGGGATAGTTTAGAATTTATAGAAAAAATAGCTAGAGAAGATTTGAATATGTTAAGACCTAGAGAGATAATGTACATAGATAAAAATAAAAATAAAAATCATTTTGTTAACTTTAGAACAAAGGTGGAGTAGAATTTATTGACAATATGTGAATTCTCATATATACTATATAAAGAATATATTTATAAGGAGGAATTGTTTATTTATGCCCGTAACTGTTGGAAAAGTAGTTGAGGGCACTGTCACAGGTATTACAAACTTTGGTGCATTTGTTCAATTGCCAAATGGAGATAGCGGATTAGTCCATATCTCAGAAATATCTGATGACTATGTAGAAAAAGTAACCGACTACTTGAAAAAAGATCAAAAAGTTAAAGTGAAAATTTTATCAGTATCTAAGGATGGCAAAATCAGCCTTTCCATTAGACAAGCTAAACCTAAAACTTCAAATCCTATTGAAATTGATTGGGATAAAGTAGATGAAAAACAAAAGCATATGTCCTTTGAAGATAAGCTTTCTCAATTTTTAAAGGATAGCAATGAAAAACAAGATCAATTAAAGATACGAGAAGGCAGACGAGGACAAGGAGCTAGAAGGACAGGTGGTTTTTAAGAAACTTTTTATGCCTACTTAGGAGATCTTAATAATAATTTAATTTTAAATGGACTCATAAAACCGGAGAAATCCGGTTTTTAATTTTGCCTTTACTTTAACTTAATTTATACCTAATATTAAACTTATTTAATAACATATTGCCCACTTAGAAGACTTGAAACAAAATAATACATCATATACATATATATTTTTATAACCTTATAGTATGCATATTATCAATGGAGTAAGGTTATTGAAAAATTACTTTAGATTAACAAATTAGCACATAAATAAAAGATTTATGTCAAAAACTTTTCCATTTCCTACAAGAAGTATTGACAAAATATTTTCATTCAATTTGTTAATATATTTATAAAAGGGAATAGGGGGAATGGAAATGTTAAAAACGGAATTTGTTCTATCTAAACAAAAGAAAATTAACAATTTATTTGATTTTGACAGTCAACAAGTATTGTGTATGATTTTAGCATTTTTTATAGGAAGAGCTAATATATTAGATAAGCTAACGCCTTTCGGAATATCTTTCATATCAGCTTATATAATCATTGGGAAATTAAATATATTTGTGCTTATATCTACAATATTGGGAATATTTACTTTTCATGGATTAAAGGGCATGGATTATTTTATAGTTATTATTGTAATTTCTCTCTTATTTAACAATTCTAATCGATTAAAAAATTTATCCATCATAGGTTCTTCAATAGTATCTAGTATATTATTTACAATGGTGAAGTTTGCATTTGTAATAGTATTTAAGCCCATGTTTATTTATGATATATTTACCATTTTATTTGAAGGAGTAGTTGTATTTGCACTTACCTATATATTTTGTCATACTCTTTCAATGGAATCATCAGAAATAAGATATTCTAGTGAAAATCTTATATGTGGGATAATTACCTTGTCTTTAACGCTTACAGGAATGCAAAATATGTCAATAGCTGGATTATCAGTAAAAAGAATACTAAGTGTATTAATAATATTATATTTAGGTTTTTCAGAAGGAGCTTTTATAGGAGGAGCTGCAGGTATTAGCTTAGGCTTAATATCCCATATTTCTCAACCAGAGATGCCTTTTATATTATCTATTTACGGTTTAGCAGGAATGCTTACAGGTTTATTTAAGGATTTAGGGAAGATAGGTTCTTCATTAGGATTTTTATTGGGAAATTGTATTATAAGTTTTTATATAAATGGATATGGTACTAGTTTTATTAAACCCTGGGAATTAGGTATATCAGTAATATTGTTTTTGTTGTTATATAATGTGTTGAATAATTATTTTTCAGGGTATATGGAAGTAGCTTTAGGTCGAATGAAGGAAAGAAGCTATTCTCAAAGGAAAGACGAAATAACCATAAATAGATTAAAGGAAATATCTAAAGTATTTGGAGAATTATCAGCTACTTTTAAAGGTGCAGCAAAATATGAGAAGAAATTTGATGCGGAAAAAATATATAAGTTAATAGATGATATTGCCAACTCTTTATGTGCTAATTGTGGTATGAGAAAATTTTGTTGGGAAGAAGATTTTCATACTACTTATAATTTAATATATAACACTATAAGTTTAATGGAAGGAAATAAATGTATAACAGAAGATAATTTACCACCATCCATAAGGGATTATTGTATAAACAAGGATGAGGTAATAGAAATTATGAAAACTCATTTTAATATATTTGAAGCAAATGCTCTATGGGAGAAAAAACTTTTAGAAAACAGAGAATTAGTATCTGAACAATTAAAAGAAGTAAGCAATATAATTGAAAAGACTATTAATGATATATATACAAAACCTATATTTAAAGAAGATATGGAAGAAGAAATATACGCAAGTTTAAAAAATAAAAAGGTAGATGTAAAAAATGTGATAGTAATAGAATTAGATAAAAACAAGTTAGAAATATATGTAGATGTGGATAAATCATATAAGGGGAAAAATAGTCAAGAGAATATAGAAAGAATAGTTACAGATACAGTAGATATTCCATTAAAAGTAGAATTTATATTAGATCTACCTAAAAATGAAGGGAAGAGGTTTAAACTTATAAGGAGAAATCGATATAGTGCTCTTACTGAAGTAGTTACTATAGCTAATGATTATAATAATATATCTGGTGATAATTATACATTTGGAGAAGGGGATAATAATTATTTTGTGGCTTTAAGTGATGGGATGGGTATAGGTAAAAGGGCAAATAATGAAAGCAATATAGCTATTGAGTTATTGGAGAGCTTTTTAGAAGCAAAATTTGATAAAAAGCTGACACTTAAAACCATTAATTCAATTCTTATGCTTAAATCTAATGATGAAATATTTACAACTTTTGATATATCCTTATTAGATTTATACTCGGGTAAACTGCAGGCAATTAAAATGGGTGCACCAGCTACTTTTATAAAAAGAAACAATGAGGTTAAGATTATTAATTCCCAATCTTTGCCTGTAGGAATATTAAAGGATATAGATTTTAATATATATGAAGAATATCTAGAAGATGGGGATATTATAATAATGATGTCTGATGGAGTATTGGAAGCTAATAGGAATATAGAAAATGTAGAACAATGGATGAAGGATATTATAAAAAATATCAATAGCATAAATCCTAAAGTTATTGCAGATACCATATTAGAAATAGCAAAAAAGGTGAGTAAAAATCAAATTAGAGATGATATGACTATATTGGTTACAAAGGTGTGGAAAAATAGATAGTTAAATATGAAATATGATGTATATAATTAATATATTTGTCAATAATCCTAAAAAACCACATTAGGAGTGATGTATATGTTAAGGCAGATAATTTTAATTTCTGATGGTCAATCAAATAAAGGACCTAATCCAGGAGAAGTATCTGAACTAGCATTAAAAGAAGACATTAGAGTAAATACTATAGGGATTATTGACAATAATAAAAATCAAATGGCCATTATGGAGTTAGAAGATATAGCAGAAAGAGGTGGAGGTGTGTGTGAATTAACTCATTTAAACCATCTTTCAGAAACATTAAGTAGAGTTACTATAAATTCTATATATACCACTATAGAAGAAATGGTAAGCCATGAGCTTAAAGAGATAATAGATATGGATATAAAAGATATTCACCCAGTGGAAAGAGAAAAATTTGTGAAACTAATAGATATGATAGGGAATGAAGCAGATTTAAAATGTTTAATATTGCTGGATGCAAGTGGAAGTATGAAAAACAAAATTGATATTGCTAAAAAAAGTGTATTGGAATTACTTTTGTTTTTAGAAGAGAGAAAAGGTAAAAATGAAGTAGGAGTTTTAATATTTCCAGGTAAGGAAGAATATTATGACTTATTGTGTGATTTTACTGAGGACATAGATGAATTGAAAAATAGTTTAGACAATATAAATATAGGAGGCATTACTCCTACAGGATATGCTATTGAAGGAGCAATAGATATATTTGTAAATGCAAGATATGATGATATACCCTATAATCATATAGTTTAGGTGATTTTATGTACATAAAGGGTAAATGGAAAGGTAAAGAGTATAAAGTTATTAAACTGATTGGTAAGGGGAATTTTGGGAAGGTATATATGGTAAAGGATATAATGGGGCAAGTAAGGGCTATGAAGATATCTAAAGATACATTATCCATAACCAATGAGTATAATTCAATGATAGCTTTAAAAGAGTTGAATTTTATACCTAATGTATATGATTTTGATGACTGGGAATATAACGGGGATGTATTCCATTATATAGTAATGGAGTATATCCCTGGAATTAATTTAAAAGAATTAATAAATAACAAAAAATTAAAATTAAATATTATATTTAAAATAGGGTTAATCATTACAAATATGTTTAAAAAAATAGATGAAATTGGGTATAAATATACTGATGTAAAATTGGAGAATATAATATTAGATATTAGTGGTAAAATATATTTTATCGATTTTGGAGGTTTAGTAGAAAAAAACAAACCTACAAAGGAGTATACTCCATCTTATAATATAAATTCTTGGGGTGTAAATTTCAAATATAATAGAGAAATGGAAATACTATTTAGTATAACTATGATTATGATAGCATTAATAGGTAATGTAGAATATAATCCACTAAAATATAATATGGAACAAGTAAAGACTCAAGTTTTGTCATTTCCATTAGGAAAGTCACAGAAGGTATTTTTATACAACGCTTTAGATGGCAAGTATAGGAATTTTAAGCAGTATGAAAGAGCATTACATAATATAATTGATTATAAAAAAACATATAATAAGCTTAGTAAAATTGACTATGTATTAATAGCTAGTATAGTCAGTTTTGTTTTTGTTATTATTGTAGGGATAAGGTGTTTTTTGGTATAATCTATTTAAGGGATATTTAAATAGAAAAGGTGAGGTTATGAAAGACAAAGTTTTGGAAGTGGTTAAAAAATACAATTTGATAGAAGAAGGAGACAATATAGTATTAGGTTTATCGGGAGGGCCTGATTCCATGGCCCTTTTATATGTTTTACTGGATATAAAAAAAATTATAGATTTTAATATATATATAGCCCATTTAAACCATGGAGTAAGAGGCAAAGAAGCTTTAGAGGATCAGCTATTTGTAGAACAACTTGCTAAAAATTTAGGACTAATATGTTATTCTAAAACTGTAAATATGGATGAATATGCAAAAAAGGTTGGACTTTCATCTGAAGAAGCAGGAAGAAAGTTAAGATATAATTTTTTTCGTGAAATTTTAGATGAAATTGGAGGAGGCAAAATTGCAGTAGCCCATAATAAAAATGATCAAGCAGAAACGTTGCTTATGAGGTTTTTTAGAGGAACAGGTATAGATGGGTTAAAAGGTATGGAATATATAAGTGGTGATATAATAAGACCTATTCTTGGTATAGAAAGGAAAGAAATAGAAAGATATTTAAAAGAGAGAAACATAAAAACTAGAATAGATAAGACTAATTTAGAACCAATTTATAATAGAAATAAAATAAGATTAGAGTTAATCCCTTATATAGAGGAAAATTTTAATCCTAATATAATAGATACACTATGGAGAACTTCTAGGATTTGTTCCATTGATAGTGATTTTTTAGAACAATATGCTCAAAAAATCTATAATAGTATGGTGAAAAAAAAGTTAAAAGATAGTATAATTCTAGATGGAGAGAAATTTGTTGCAGAACATGAGAGTATTCAGCGTAGAATAATAAGAAATTGTATTTTAGACATAAAAGGTGATTTACAAGGGATTACAGAGAAGCATATACTTGATATATTAACGCTATTTTTAGAAAGGGGGACAGGAAAAAGTATTAATTTAGTTGATAATATTATAGCTAAGACAAGCTATGATGAATTTATTATTGAAAAGAAAGATATAATAGAACATAAAAAAGATTTTATATATAAACTAAATATGGAAGGAACTACGTATATAGATGAAATAGGGTACAGCTTTAATGTAAAAGTGCTTCCTGTTACTGATATAAGTAAAATAGATAAGAATAAAAGATTTATTAAATATTTTGATTATGATAAGATAAAAGGGGATTTGTATGTAAGAAATAGAAAAGCTGGTGATCGTTTTGTGCCTTATGGGATGAAAGGAACTAAAAAGATTAAAGACTATTTTATAGATGAAAAAATTCCAAAGGACAAAAGAGATAACATCCCCATATTGACTGATGATGAAAATATTCTATGGATAGTTGGATATAGAAGCAGTGAATTATATAAGATAACCCCACATACTAAAAAGGTATTGGTGGTAAGTTTAAATAAGGAGGCTTAAATATAATGAATGAAGTTATTGTAGAAGATATTATAAAGGATATATTGTTGACTGAAGAAGAAATAGAAGCAAAAGTGAAAGAATTAGGGAAGCAAATAACTGAAGACTATAAGGGTAAAAATTTGATGCTAGTAGGTATATTAAAAGGGGCAGTAATATTTATGGCAGATTTAGCTAAGAGTATAAAAATACCTGTATTGATAGATTTTATGGCAGTATCAAGCTATGGTAACTCTTCCACATCAACTGGAATTGTACGAATAATAAAGGATTTAGATTGTAGCATAGAAGATAAGGATATTTTGATTGTAGAGGATATAATTGATACTGGTCTTACATTATCTTATTTGACAGATAATTTAAAAAAAAGAGGAGCAAAGTCTGTAAAAATTTGCACCCTTTTAGATAAGCCTGATAGAAGAAAGGCAGAAGTGCCTGTAGATTATAGGGGATTTATTATCCCAGATGAATTTGTAGTAGGATATGGTCTTGATTATGCTGAACAGTATAGAAATTTACCTTATATTGCAGCGTTAAAGGAAGAAGTATATAGTTAATAATAAAAAGGAGAGATTATATTGTACTTTAATGTAAAATATGCTATAATTCTTAAATATGATTTGATTTTAGACAGAAGGGAGGACTTGGATTGAGAAGATTCTTTAGAGGTACAAGTCTTTACTTGCTCATACTCATTATAATAATATTTGCAGTATCAATGTTTAGCAAAGATGTAGATCAGGTTAAAGAAATGGATGTGACAGAATTTTTAGACCGTTTGGAAAATGGAGAAATAGAAAGTATTGTAACTGTAGGCGATAAATTAAAAGGCAAATTATCGGATGGTACTCAATATACCCTTATGATACCTGAACACATGAAAAATAATTTTTATGAAAATTATCTGAAAGATAAAGTGGAATCTGGAGAAATAAAGAGTTATAGTGCAGAACCTGAACCCTCTGAACCTTGGTTCATTACTGCATTACCAACAATTTTTGTAATGATTATGCTTCTTGTGTTTTGGATGGTATTTATGCAGCAATCCCAAGGGGGAGGCGGTAGAGTAATGTCCTTTGGCAAAAGTAAGGCTATAATGCATAAAGATGAGGGGCAAACAGTTACTTTTGATGATGTAGCAGGTTTAAAAGAAGAAAAGGAAGAATTAGAAGAAGTAGTAGATTTTTTAAAGAATCCAAAAAAATATCTAGAAATAGGTGCTAGAATTCCTAAAGGTGTACTGCTAGTAGGACCTCCAGGAACAGGAAAAACTTATTTAAGTAAAGCTGTAGCAGGAGAAGCTGAAGTCCCATTTTTTAGTATATCTGGTTCTGATTTTGTTGAGATGTTTGTAGGAGTTGGAGCTAGTCGTGTTAGAGACTTATTTGAACAAGCCAAGAAGAATGCACCTTGTATAGTATTTATAGATGAAATAGATGCAGTGGGAAGACGAAGAGGAGCAGGACTTGGAGGAGGACATGATGAGAGAGAACAAACATTAAATCAGCTTTTAGTTGAAATGGATGGATTTGGTACTAGTGAAGGTATAATAGTTATGGCAGCTACTAACAGACCTGATATATTAGATCCAGCTCTTTTAAGACCAGGAAGATTTGATAGGCAAATTTATGTAGGATTACCAGATGTAAAAGCTAGAGAAGAAATATTGAAAGTTCATACTAGAAACAAACCTTTAGATGATGATGTGGATTTAAGTGTAATAGCAAAGAGAACTCCTGGATTTACGCCAGCAGATTTAGAAAATTTAACTAATGAAGCAGCTTTATTAGCAGCAAGGAACAATTTAGATAGAATTACAATGGATATTATAGATGAAGCAACTATAAAGGTAATTGCAGGTCCAGAGAAAAAATCTAAAGTTATCAGTGAAGAAGAAAAGAAACTTACAGCTTATCACGAAGCAGGGCATGCTGTTACTGCAAGGCTTTTGCCAAATGCAGATCCAGTCCATATGGTAACTATAATTCCTAGAGGAATGGCTGGTGGATTTACAGCTTATCTACCAGAAGAAGACAGGTACTATATGACTAAAAGCCAAATGGAAGATGAATTGGTTCAATTATTAGGAGGAAGAGCTGCAGAGGCTTTAGTACTAGGAGATATAAGTACAGGAGCCCAAAATGACATAGAGAGAGCTACTAAATTAGCAAGAAGAATGGTCACTCACTATGGTATGAGTGAAAGACTAGGACCTATGACTTATGGTACAGATGAAGAAGAAGTATTTGTAGGCAGAGATTTTGGAAGAACTAGAAATTACAGTGAAAAAGTAGCTGCAGCTATAGATGAAGAAATGAGATCATTAATAGATAAAGCTTATAGTAAAGCAGAAAAGTTATTAAAAGATAATATAAATGTTCTTCATAGGGTAGCAGAAGCCCTTTTAGAAAAAGAAACTTTAGATGGAAAAGAATTTGAAAAGATATTTTTAGAAGCAAGTGCATAATAAAAAAGGTAGCTAGGTGTTTAATAGCTGCCTTTTTTATTATTATTTTTGCAATATTTATTGCATTTTTTAAAAATATTGAAATTAATGTTGCAAAACCTAATGAATTATTACTATAATATATAATGAATAGGGATATAAGTTGACAAACATTTTCCAATATAAGGAGGATAGAAATATGTTTGATGAGAAAAAAATAGAGGAAATTAAAAAGGCTAAAAAGGAGTGGACGGAAAACAAGGTAGAAAAAGCTATTAGTAGGTTTCCTGAGAGAAAAGAAAATTTTACAACAGGCTCTAATTTAGAGGTAGATAGACTATATACACCAGCAGAGATAGAAGATTTTGATTATGAAGAGAAGCTAGGTTTCCCAGGAGAATATCCATTTACCAGAGGAGTTCAACCTACTATGTATAGAGGTAGGCTTTGGACTATGAGGCAATATGCAGGATTTGCCACTGCAGAAGAATCCAATAAGAGATACAAATATTTATTAGAACAAGGGCAAACTGGTCTTAGTGTTGCATTTGATTTACCCACCCAAATAGGATACGATTCAGACCATAGTTTATCTGAAGGAGAAGTAGGTAAAGTAGGAGTTGCTATAGACTCATTAAAAGATATGGAAATATTGTTTGATGGTATTCCATTGGATAAAGTTAGTACCTCCATGACTATCAATGCACCAGCAAGTGTTTTATTAGCAATGTATATTGCAGTAGCAGAAAATCAAGGAGTACCTAAGGAAAAATTAAGGGGAACTATACAAAATGATATATTAAAAGAATATATAGCAAGGGGAACTTACATATTTCCACCAGAACCATCTATGAGGCTAATTACCAATATATTTGAGTATTGTTCTAAAGAAGTACCAAAGTGGAACACTATAAGTATTAGTGGATATCATATACGAGAAGCAGGAGCTACAGCTGTTCAGGAAGTAGCATTTACATTAGCAGATGGAATTGCATATGTAGAGGCAGCCATAGATGCAGGACTGGATGTAGATGATTTTGCACCTAGACTATCCTTTTTCTTTAACGCACATAATGATTTACTAGAGGAGATAGCAAAATACAGGGCAGCTAGAAGATTATGGGCTAAGATAATGAAAGAAAGATTTAAAGCCAAAAGTGAAAAATCTATGAGATTAAAATTTCATACACAAACAGCTGGCTCAACTTTAACAGCACAACAACCAGATAATAATATAGTAAGAGTAACTATACAAGCTTTAGCAGCAGTTCTTGGAGGAACTCAATCTTTGCACACTAATTCAAAGGATGAAGCATTAGCATTACCTACTGAAGAGGCAGTAAGGATTGCACTAAGAACACAGCAAATAATAGCCTATGAATCTGGAGTAGCTGAAACTATAGATCCACTAGCAGGTTCATACTATATAGAAAATTTAACTGATAGAATTGAAAAAGAAGCAATGAAATACATTGAAAAAATAGATAAATTAGGTGGTGCTCCTAAAGCCATAGAAAAAGGTTATATTCAAAAGGAAATACAAGATTCAGCTTATCGCTATCAAATGGAAATAGAATCTCAAGAAAGAATAGTAGTAGGGGTTAATAAATTCCAAATAGAAGAAGAACATCATGAAGACATATTAAGAGTAGATCCAGCAGTGGAAAAATTACAAAGACAAAAATTAGAAGCATTGAAAAGGGAAAGGGATAACGAAAAGGTTAAAGAAACTTTAAAAACATTAGAGGCTGCTGCAAAAACTGATGAAAATTTAATGCCTTATATATTAGATTCTGTAAAAGCATATGCAACTTTAGGTGAAATATGTGGAGTATTAAGAGAAGTATTTGGTGAATATGAACAATCTGTAATACTTTAGTAGGACAATAGGGGCAGTTCTTATTGTCTCATAAAAAGGAGGTATAAGAATATGGAAAGACCAATAAGAGTTTTAGTAGCAAAACCTGGATTAGATGGGCATGATAGAGGAGCAAAAGTTATTGCAAGAGCATTAAGGGATGCAGGTATGGAAGTAATATATACAGGTTTAAGACAAACTCCAGAACAAATAGTACAAACTGCAATACAAGAAGATGTGGATGTATTAGGAATGAGTATACTATCTGGAGCGCATAATCATCTATTTCCTAAAGTAGTGGAATTGCTAAAAAAGGAAGGAGTAGATGATATACTGGTAATTGGTGGAGGTGTTATTCCTGAAGAAGATATACCTTTTTTAAAAGAAGCAGGAGTAGAAGCAATATTTACTCCAGGAACTCCTACTAGTGAAGTGGTAGAATACATCAAAAATAATTTGAAAAGATAGTATAGGCGGTGATTAATTGAACATAGAAAAAGAACTTCTACAAGGAGATAAAAGAGCTTGTGCTCGCCTCATCACTATGCTAGAAAATGACCAAAAAGAAGCTATAGATATAATAAAAAATCTATATAAGCATACTGGTAATGCTTATATAATAGGAATTACTGGTCCACCAGGCAGTGGGAAATCCACCTTAACAGATAAACTGGCTAAGAAATTTAGAAATATAGATAAAAAAATTGGAATTATAGCAATAGATCCTACAAGTCCTTTTACTGGAGGTGCAATATTAGGAGATAGAATTCGCATGAATGATTTAGCTGTAGATAAGGATGTATTCATTAGAAGTATGGGAACAAGAGGATCATTAGGTGGAATGTCCAAAGCCACATGGGGAGCTTGCAAAGTACTGGATCTATGGGGAGCAGATTATATATTTATAGAAACTGTAGGAGTAGGGCAATCAGAAGTAGATATAGTAAAAATTGCAGATACAGTACTGATGGTAATGGTACCTAATTTAGGTGATGATATACAAGCCATAAAAGCAGGTATAATGGAAATAGCAGATGTATTTGCTATAAACAAAGCGGATTTAGATGGGGCAGATAAAACTAAATTAGAAATAGAGATGAATTTAGACTTAAATCAAAAGGCAGACTACAGACCTCCAGTAATAAAGGTATCTGCAAGTAAAAATGAGAATATAGATGAGCTATTAGATAATATTTTGACCCACAAAAGATATTTAGAAGAAACAGGGAAGTTAGCAGAAAGAAGGAAAAACAACATTAAATTTGAAATATTAAAACTTGTAGAAGAAGAATTGATGAACTTAATAATGCAGAAAGCATTAAGAGAAAATATTTTAGATAAATTATCAATGGAAGTATTGGATAAAAGTTTAGATCCTTATTCTGCTAAGGATAAGATGTTAGAATTGATTAAACAATAATTGGGGGGATTTTATGGTAACCAAAGTGGATCATATAGGTATAGCTGTAAAGGATTTAAATAAAGCTATAAAGTTTTATGAAGAAGTTTTAGGGATTAAGTGTGTTGATACAGAAGTAGTAGAAGAACAAAAAGTTAAAACAGCATTTTTACCCATAGGCGATACAGAAATTGAATTATTGGAATCAACAGAAAAAGATGGACCTATAGCAAAGCATATAGAAAAAAGAGGAGAAGGGGTACAACATATAGCCTATAGAGTTGAAAACATAGAAGAAGCCATAGAAAAAATGAAGGAAAAAGGTATACGAATGATAGATGAAAAACCTCGATATGGTGCAGGAGGAGCTAAAATTGCTTTTGCACATCCAAAAGACACTTATGGAGTTTTGATAGAACTTTGTGAAAAATAATAAACATAGATAAGGAGGAAGGAAATGAAGGAAAAAATAGAAAAACTCCTAGAAACCAAAGAGAAAATAAAACTTGGTGGTGGAGAAAAACGAATAGAAAAGCAACATTCTAAAGGGAAATTAACAGCTAGGGAAAGGATAAATTTACTATTAGATGAGGGAAGTTTTGTAGAAATAGATGCATTTGTAAAGCATAGATGTACTAATTTTGGAATGGAAAAGACTGAAGCTCCAGGAGATGGAGTAGTAACAGGATATGGAACAGTAAATGGGAGGCTTATATTTGTCTATGCCCAGGACTTTACAGTACTAGGTGGCTCTCTAGGGGAGATGCATGCAGCTAAGATAAGTAAAGTACAAGATATGGCACTAAAGATGGGGGTTCCAATAGTGGGCATAAATGACTCTGGAGGAGCTCGAATCCAAGAGGGAGTAGATGCTTTATCAGGCTATGGAAATATATTCTATAGAAATACTATTTCCTCAGGAGTAATACCCCAAATAACAGCTATTATGGGACCCTGTGCAGGAGGAGCAGTATATTCACCAGCATTAACGGATTTCATATTTATGGTGGAGAACACAAGCCAAATGTTTATCACAGGACCACAAGTAATAAAAACTGTAACAGGAGAAGATGTAAGTCAAGAAGAATTAGGAGGAGCAAAAACTCACAACACCATATCTGGAGTAGCCCATTTTATGGATAAAACAGAAGAAGAAGCTATAGAAAGAATAAAGATATTATTAAGTTATTTACCATCAAACAATCTAGAAGTACCTCCAATATATGAAACTGAAGATGAGATAAATAGAGTAGAAGAAAGATTAAATGAAATAGTACCAACAAATCCTAACAAACCTTATGATATGAAAGAAATAATAAAATTAATAGCAGATGAAGGGGAGCTATTTGAAATACAATCCTACTATGCACAAAATATAATAACTGGTTACATAAGATTAAATGGCAAAACTATAGGAGTAGTAGCAAACCAACCAAGTGTGTTAGCGGGATGCTTAGATATAAATGCTTCAGACAAAGCAGCAAGATTCATAAGAACATGTGATGCTTTTAATATTCCATTGTTAAATTTAGTAGACGTACCAGGATTTTTACCAGGAACAGATCAGGAATATGGAGGAATAATACGTCATGGAGCCAAGATGCTTTATGCATACAGTGAAGCTACAGTACCAAAAGTAACTGTAATCATAAGAAAAGCTTATGGCGGAGCATATATAGCTATGTGTAATAAAGAACTAGGAGCTGATCAGGTATTTGCATGGCCTAGTGCAGAAATAGCAGTAATGGGTCCCGATGGAGCAGCTAATATAATATTTAAACACGATATAAAAGAATCAGAAGATCCGATACAAACAAGGCAAGAAAAGATAGAAGAATATAGAAACACAGTAGCCAATCCATATATAGCAGCAGAAAGAGGATATGTAGACGATGTAATAGTACCAAGTACTACAAGACCAAGACTTATATCCGCTTTTAACATGTTAGAAAGCAAACGAGAGACCAATCCTTCCAAAAAACACGGTAATCTACCAGTATAAAAGGAGTGATAAATTTGGGAGAAAAAATAACTATAGGTCAAAGTTTAATAATAACCATATTTAGCATGGCAGTAGTATTTTTGGTATTAATAGGTATATCTTACCTAATAGATGTATTAAGAGTAACAGCAAATAACAATAAAAAAGAAGCTAAAGAAGCAAAAGATTTAACTGAAAGTGTAAGAGTATCAGAGCCAGTTGAAAAATCAGGAAATATAGAAGACGAAGAATTAGTAGCTGTAATAGCAGCAGCAATAGCAGCTAGTATGGGAGTAGCCATTCCTGATATAAATATAAAGAGCATAAAAAGAGTATCTACACCTTCTCCTATTTGGGCGCAAATGGGAAGAATAGAAGAGATTTCAAATAAATTATAATAATACACTATTTTATAGGAGGTAAAATTATGAGAAAATTTTTAATCAATGTAAATGGGAACGAGTATGAAGTGGAAGTAGAAGAGATAACAGAAGGAAAAACTGTACAGAATCCATCAACTAGATCAGTAGATCAGCCAAAGGCTCAACCAAAACCAAAAGTACAACCAAAAGAAGAGAAAAAATCAATAAAAGTAACAGAAGGGGCAGAGGTTGTTACAGCACCTATGCCAGGAACCATTTTAAGCATAAATGTACAAGAAGGAGATGAAGTAAAAGCAGGAGATATACTACTAATATTAGAAGCCATGAAGATGGAAAATGAAATTCTTGCCCCAATAGATGGGAAAGTTGTAAGTATTGGTACTACAACTGGTGCTTCAGTAAATACTGGAGATAAATTAGTAGTAATAGAATAGTACAATAGACAAATGAAAGGAAGGTAAAATAAATGGTCATAGACATATTAAAGGGTTTCTGGCAGAGTACAGGATTTGCCTCAATAACCATTGGACAAGTCATAATGCTTATTGTATCCTTTATACTTCTTTATTTAGCGATTAAAAAAGAATTTGAGCCATTACTATTGGTCCCTATAGCTTTTGGAATGCTACTAGCAAATCTCCCATTAGCAGGACTCATGGCAGAACCAGTAGTAGAAATAGTAAAAGATCCAAAAACAGGGAAGCTAGTACAAGAAACTAAACAATTAGGAGGATTATTATACTATTTATATCAAGGAGTAAAATTAGGCATATATCCACCATTGATATTTTTAGGGGTAGGGGCTATGACGGACTTTGGACCGTTAATAGCCAATCCTAGAAGTATATTACTAGGAGCAGCAGCTCAATTTGGAATATTTATTACATTTATAGGAGCAGTAGCTTTAGGATTTACAGGTCCCCAAGCAGCAAGCATTGGGATAATTGGCGGGGCTGATGGTCCTACAGCACTATATTTAACTAGCAAGTTAGCTCCAGAATTATTGGGTCCCATAGCTGTAGCAGCCTACTCCTATATGGCACTAGTACCAATAATACAGCCACCAATAATGAAAGCGTTAACAACAGAAGAAGAAAGAAAAATAGTAATGGAACAACTTCGCCCTGTATCTAAAAAGGAAAAAATAATATTTCCTATACTGATTACAGTAATAGTAACCCTATTATTACCTTCAGCAGGACCGTTAATAGGTATGCTAATGCTAGGAAATCTAATGCGAGAAGCAGGAGTAGTAGAAAGATTAAGTAAAACTGTTCAAAATGAACTTATGAACATAGTGACCATATTCTTAGGATTAACAGTAGGAGCTACAGCCAATGCAGAAACTTTTTTATCCCCTGATACAATAAAAATAATAGTATTAGGACTAATAGCCTTCTCCATAGGAACAGCAACTGGAGTAATATTTGGGAAAATTATGTGTAAAGCCACAGGAGGGAAAGTAAACCCACTAATAGGTTCAGCAGGAGTATCAGCAGTACCAATGGCAGCTAGGGTATCCCAAAAGGTAGGACAAGAAGCCAATCCAAGGAACTTCCTATTAATGCATGCCATGGGACCAAATGTGGCAGGAGTAATAGGTTCAGCAGTAGCTGCAGGATTATTATTGATGTTCTTTGGTGGATAGTATATAATAATTATGTTACAATATTTATATATATTAACTAAATATATATGATTTTATGATTTGCTAGCATCTTTTTAAAGGAGCTAGACATAAAATTTATTTTAAAACACAAAATAACGACTGGTATCCATTAAAATGGAACTAGAGCGGAGGGATGATGATGATAAAAGATAAAAATGTATTGACTATTAAGAAAATGGCTACAATAGGTATATTAGGGGGTATTTCCATAGTACTGGGTATGACCCCCTTGGGTTTTATTCCTGTAGGACCAACAAGAGCTACCATTATGCATATACCTGTAATTATTGGAGCTATAGTAGAAGGACCTTTAGTAGGAGCATTTGTAGGATTGATATTTGGTTTATTTAGTATGTTTCAAGCAGCAACCAATCCAACACCTGTATCTTTTGTATTTTTAAACCCTGTAGTTTCAGTACTACCTAGAATTTTAATTGGAGTTATTAGCTACTATGTATATGAGCTTTTAACTAGACTAGGTACAAACAAATCCAATTGGATATTAAATATTATATTAGGTGGTATTTTAACTTATCTAGTTATAGGCTCCTATAATGGATTTAAAGAATCTAAAAATGTATTGCCTTTAATTATAAACATAGTACTAATAGCTCTTACAATAGCAATAGGTTTTTATACTCAAAAGAAATTTAAAGGCAAAACAATGCATGTAGCCATTGCTACAATAGCAGGGACATTGACTAATACTGTAGGAGTTTTGTCCAGTATATATTTCTTATATGGAGAAAAGTTTGTAACAAAATTAGGTCAAGATCCAGAAATGGCAAGAAAGATCATATTTGGAATAGGTGTAACCAATGGAATACCAGAGATGATAATAGCAATCGTAGTGGTTGTCAATGTAATAGCTGCTATAAAAAAATAGAGTAAAATAGATTGGAAGGTGGAGACAGTGTTACTGGTAATAGATGTGGGAAATACTCATATAGTATTTGGAGTATTTGAAGAAGGTAAACTTCTATATGATTGGAGAATAGCTACAGCAAAGGAAAGAACTTCTGATGAATATGGTCTATTATTTGAACAAATATTTAAATATCACGGGCTTTGCCCTAAAAATGTAGGAGATGTAATAATTTCATCGGTAGTACCACCACTTATGCATACACTATCTAGTATGAGTAGAAAATATTTTGATAAAGAACCTATTGTAGTAGGACCAGGAATAAAAACTGGCATGAACATTAAATATGACAATCCAAGGGAAGTAGGAGCTGATAGAATAGTCAATGCAGTTGCAGGATATGAAAAATATGGTGGTCCCCTTATAATAGTGGATTTTGGAACGGCAATTACTTTCTGTGCAATTTCCAAAGAAGGAGATTATCTAGGAGGGGTTATAGCTCCAGGAATAAAGATATCCAGCGAAGCATTATTTTCAAGAGCAGCTAAATTGCCCAAGGTAGAATTATCCAAACCTGATATGGTAATAGGTAAAAACACTGTGAATAGTATTCAATCAGGACTTGTTTATGGATATGTTGGACTTGTGGATTTTATTATTGAAAAAATGAAGGAAGAGATGAAGGAAGAAGGAGAAGTAAAAACTATAGTAGCAACTGGTGGGTTTGCATCTTTAATAGCTACAGAAAGTAAATATATAAATAAAATAGATAAACTATTAACTTTAGATGGACTTAGGATAATATACAATAGAAATAAGTAGCCGCAGGGCTACTTTTTCTAAATATTCTGGGGTGAAAATATGGAAATAGGAAATGTAAAATTACAAAACAACATATTTTTAGCACCTATGGCAGGAGTTACTGATAGAGCGTATAGGATAATATGCAAAGAGATGGGGGCAGGATTGGTATTTACTGAGATGGTAAGTAGTAAAGGGCTATATTATGAAGATGAAAAGACAAAAGAGCTTACAAGTATAGCTGAAAAAGAGCGTCCAGTTGCTATTCAAATATTTGGTTCTGATCCAAGTATAATGAGTGAAGTTGTAAAAAAGTATATAAATCCAAGGGATGATATAGATATTTTGGATATAAATATGGGATGTCCCGCACCTAAAATTGTGAAAAATGGAGATGGTGCAGCCTTATTAAAAAATCCTTCTTTGATAAAAAAAATCCTTAAAGAAGTTGTAAAAGTATCTACAAAGCCAGTAACCATAAAAATTAGAATAGGATGGGATATTAACAATATAAATGGGATGGAAATAGCTAAGATGGCAGAAGCAGAAGGGGTTTCGGCTATAACTGTACATGGTAGAACTAGGGATATGTTCTATTCAGGGAAAGCTAATTGGGAATATATAGGAAAGATTAAAAACTATGTAAATATTCCTGTGATAGGAAATGGCGATATATTTGAACCAATAGATGCTATAAATATGATGGAATATACTGGTTGTGATGGGGTAGCTATTGGAAGAGGAGCTATGGGAAATCCTTGGATATTTAAAAGAATAAACCTTCTACTTAAAGGAAAAGATGATGTAAATCCTAGTGATATAGATAGAATCAATATGGCTATTAAACACTTAGATATGGTTTGTGATGTAAAAGGTGAAAAAATTGGAGTTAGGGAGATGAGGAAACACATAGCATGGTATTTAAAGGGAATGAGAAATTCTAATAAAATAAAGAATACAATAAATACAGTAGAAACAAAACAAGAAACAGAAAAAATTTTATTAGACTATGCCCAATATATATCCAATTGCGAAATAAATCAGTAATACCTTCCTTTTAAATTTCATATAATACATTACAAATTGTTAAAAGGAGGGAGCTATATTGGACTTTTTTATATAATAGAGGAATCTAAATATTTCAATTATTATAATAAAGGTATTTTCAAAATTTTTCCCAAAAAATTAATTCCAGCGATAAGACCTAAAATTTTGGATATCCTTTATAATACTGAGGGTAAAGAAATAGGTAAAGTGGGAGGAATACTGTTAAATAATTCAAGTATAGAAAAAATAGAAAAAGAGGAATTAGTAGAAAATTTTATTCAAGGCATAAATAAAATTAAACCTCAAAATGTAGAGGATTTAATTATAGAAGATATTTCTCTATTTAGTAGAGAGGATATAAAGTTAATAGAAGCTAGAACCAATTTAAAGGTAGTTGATGGCATAAATACATTATATATGTTTTTGCCTTTAGTACTTGAAGAGATACAAAAATATTTAAAAGAAGATTTTAGAAGAAAAGAAATTTTAATAATAGGAGAAGGAGATACATTAACAGAAGAACTTGTATACGCACTTCATAAAAGTGTAAGCTTTATAAGTATAGCAGGCGAGGATAAAGAGGCGATTGAAAATATTTCCCAATCTATATTTAAAAAAACAGGATTATCAATATTTTACACTCAAAATATTGATAAAATATTAATAAATTATCCTATTATAGTTAATCTTAAAGATGATGTTTTGACATATTTAAATAAATTTAGAAGAGGATCCATTATATTTGACTTTAGTATAAGTAAAAAATTGAGTAGAAGCATAAAGGATAAGAAAAACTTAGTAGTCATTGAGGATTTTATGTTTTTTCAAGAATTAGATATGATGGAAAATCCATGGATACAAGAATGGGTTTCATCTAAATTTTATGACTATTTTAAATGGAGTACAGATAATAAGCAAATAAGGTTCTTGGTAGATAGCAATATATGTACTATGGAAGAGTTAATAAATAGGAGAATAAGACAAAAAGGAACATTGTAAGTACTTGACAATAAGAATTCCCTTGATTATAATAGACTGCATATATGAAAAGTAAGTTAGATCTTATCCGTTTTAAAGGCAATAAAAGGCCAAATATTTAGTAGAAGGAGCGAGGCGGATGGCTGAAAAAGATGTATTTTTAACTGTGGAGGGGCTTAAAAAATTAGAAAAAGAACTAGATAAATTAAAGACAGTAAAGAGAAAAGAAGTTGCAGAAAAGATAAAACAAGCTCTAGCCTTTGGAGATATAAGCGAAAATTCCGAATATGATCAAGCAAAAAATGAGCAAGCCCAATTAGAGGAAAGAATAGCAAAATTAGAAATGATACTTAGGAATGCAAAATTAATAGATGATGAAGATATTTCTACAGATGTTGTAAGTATTGGTTCAAAAGTAGTTGTAAAGGATTTGGAATATAATGAAGAAATGGAATATACCATAGTAGGTTCTGCAGAAGCTAATCCATATGAAGGGAAAATTTCTAATGAATCGCCTGTTGGAAAAGCTTTATTAGGGAAAAAGAAGGAAGAAATTGTAGAAGTTCGTGTACCTGATGGACTTATTAAATATCAAATTTTAAGTATTACTAGATGAGGAGGTATTAATATTATATGTCAGGAACAGAAGAAAATCTTAATGAAATGCTAATGATGAGAAGAGAAAAGTTAAAAAAATTAAAAGAATTAGGGAAAGATCCCTTTGTTATAGAAAAATATGAATATACTCATCACAGTACTACTATCAAAGATAATTTTGAAGAATTAGAAGAGAAAACTGTTTCTGTTGCAGGTAGAATAATGTCAAGAAGAGGTCATGGTAAAGTATGTTTTATGGATCTTCAAGATAGTAAAGGAAAGATACAGATTTTCATTAAAATGGATGTTATTGGGAAAGAGGAATATGAACATTTAAATTTATTAGATATTGGAGATATAATAGGCGTTAAAGGAGAAGTATTTAAGACTAAAACTGGTGAAGTTTCAATAAGAGCTAAGGAGATAACTTTACTTACTAAATCATTGCAGATACTCCCTGAAAAGTTTCACGGTTTAAAGGATACAGATTTAAGATATAGACAAAGATATGTAGACTTAATAGTAAATCCAGAAGTAAAAGAAACATTTATATTAAGGTCTAAAATAATAAAAGCAATTAGGGAATATCTTGATGAGAGAGGATTTTTAGAGGTAGATACTCCTATTTTAAATACTGTTGCTGGAGGTGCTAATGCTAGACCTTTTATAACCCATCATAATTCATTAGGTATAGATATGTACTTAAGAATTGCTAATGAGCTTTATCTAAAGAGGCTTATAGTTGGTGGTTTTGAAAAAGTATATGAAATGGGAAGAATGTTTAGAAATGAAGGAATGAGTTATAAACATAATCCAGAATTTACCAATATCGAACTATATCAAGCCTATGCAGATTATAAAGACATGATGGAGTTAACTGAAAATTTGGTAGCCTATGTAGCAGAGAAAACTTTAGGAACAACTGTAATTGAATATCAAGGTAAGAAAATTGACTTAACTCCTCCTTGGAGAAGAATTACAATGATTGATGCAATAAAGGAATATACTGGGGTGGATTTTAACACCATTAATACTGATGAAGAAGCTATAGAAGTAGCTAAAGCTAAAGGTTTAGAAATAGAACCAGGTATGAAAAGAGGTCATATAATTAGTGAAATGTTTGAAGAATTTTGTGAAGAACATCTAGTGCAACCAACCTTTGTAACCCATCATCCTGTAGAAGTTTCACCTTTAGCAAAGAGGAATCCCAAAGATCCAAGATTAACCAATAGATTTGAAGCATTTATAAACACCTGGGAAATTGCCAATGCATTTAGTGAGCTAAATGATCCAATAGATCAAAAAGAAAGATTTTTAGAACAAGTAAAGCAAAGGGAAGCAGGAGATCAAGAAGCCCATATGATGGATTCGGATTTTATAAATGCACTAGAAGTGGGATTACCACCAACAGGAGGATTAGGAATAGGTGTAGATAGGCTTATTATGATATTAACTAATCAACCTACTATAAGGGACGTTATATTGTTCCCAACTATGAAGCCCATAGATGATGAAGAATAAAAGTGAGTCAACAGCTGAGTCTTTGACTCACTTTTTAACTTGAATTAATAGTAAATGAGAAAGGTGAAATGAATGAAAAGAATATTGCACATTACATCTCAATATCCAGGAATAACAGGAAGTGGTATTTATTTAAATGAAATTATAAGAGAAGGTAATAAAAGAGGATATATACAAGGTTTAATAGCTGGAGTGCCTCGAGGGGAAAAACTAAATTTGAATGTATGTAGAAGACATTTTTATCCTGTAGTATTTAATACACCTGATTTGCCATTTCCAATAGTGGGCATGAGTGATGAGATGCCCTACGAAAGTACTAGATATTCTGATATGACTAATGAAATGTTGAATGCTTGGAAGAATGCTTTTAAGGAAACAGTAAAAAAAGCTGTAGATGAGTTTAAGCCTGATATTATTATATCTCATCATTTATGGCTTCTTACATCATTAGTTAAAAAAACATTTCCTAATATTAGAACTATAGCTATATGCCATGGTACTGATATAAGACAGTTCATCAAATGTCCTCAATATAAACAATATGTGTTAGAAGGATGTGGACAAGTAGATATAGTTTTAGCATTAAACGAAAAACAGAAGGAAGATATCCACAATTTATATTTAATACCTTTGGAAAGAATAATTACTATTGGAGGAGGCTACAATGATGATATATTTTACCCGCCACAAAAGAGGAATTATGATAAGATAAAATTAGTTTATGCAGGAAAATTAAGTTATTCTAAAGGTGTATTATCTCTTATAAATGCTTATAATTTGTTGGAGGATGAAAATATAGAACTTTTAATTGCCGGAAAAGGTGTGGGGAGAGAAGAAAAAGGCATAAAAGAAGCGGGAAAGAATAGTCGATTACCCATTAAATTTTTAGGGCAATTAACCCAGAGGGAACTAGCAGAGTTATTTAGGCAAAGCCATATATTTGTGCTTCCTTCTTTTTATGAAGGTTTATCTTTAGTGACCTTGGAAGCTTTAGCATGTGGGCTTATAGCGGTGGTAAATAATTTACCAGGATTAAAGAGCTTTTTAGGATATGATATAAATAATAGTGGAATAATTGAATATGTGGATCTACCGAAAATGAAATATGTAGATTTACCCCTAGAAGAAGAATTAACAGATTATGAAGAAAGATTAGCTCTGGGAATTAAAAAGCAAATACATAGGATAAAAAGTGGATTTGTTGTAGATGAGACTATTAGAAATATTATTGATAAATTTTCTTGGAATAATATATACAATAAAATAGAAAAATATTTTTAGTAATATGCTATAATTTATTTGGGTGAGAAATAATGTATACTTTAAAAGAACTTGAGTCAATTGTAAACAGATGTTTTAGATGCCCATTGTCTAAAACTAGAACCAATGTGGTTTTTGGAGAAGGTAATGATAAAGCTAGTATTATGTTTATAGGAGAAGGTCCTGGATATTATGAGGATAAAATGGGAAGACCTTTTGTTGGTAGAGCTGGGAAGCTATTAGATAATATGTTAAAAGCTATAGATTTTTCTAGAGAAGATGTATATATAGCAAATATAGTAAAATGTAGACCACCAAATAATAGAAATCCTCTTGAAGAAGAAAGTAAAATTTGTATAGAGTTTTTAAGGTGGCAGGTTAAGATAGTAGATCCAGATATAATAGTGTGTTTAGGAGCAGTAGCAGCAAGAAATATAATAGATAAAGATTTTAAAATTACTCAAAATAGAGGGATTTGGTATAAACGAGGTAAATTTAATATTATAGCTACTTATCATCCTGCAGCACTTCTAAGGGATAGTAGCAAAAAAAAAGATGCTTGGGAGGATTTTAAATCTATAAGGGATATGTATGCTGAAACATATGGAGAAAAGAAAGGTTGATAAAATGAAGTCAGATAGGATTGAAATATTAAATAATAAAATTATAAAGCAATATCTAGATAAAAAAATAGTATTGGGATATGGGAATATCAATAGTCCTATTATATTAATTGGGGAAGCTCCTGGTTCTAAAGAAGTGGAATTAGGAGAACCTTTTGTAGGTCAAGCAGGAGAGCATTTTCAAGAATTTTTAGGTATATTAGGCATCAATAGAGAAGATGTTTACATAACAAATACAGTAAAATATAGACCTACTAAAACAAATCCTAAAACAGGGAGATTATCTAATAGACCTCCCACTTTAGAGGAGATAGATAAATTTAGAGATTATCTAATTGAGGAGATAAGTATTGTAAATCCTAAAATAGTGGTTACTATGGGTAATACTCCTTTAAAATGTATATTTGAAAAGGATGTAAAAATAGGTAATGTTCATGGGAAGTTACTATATAAAAAAATAAGTGAAGAAAATAAATTGATATTCCCTTTATATCATCCAGCAGCAGTTATATATAGACCTCAATTAAAAGATGTATATTTAGAGGATTTAAAGGAATTAAAAAAAATAATAGATAATTTTAAAAATGATATGAAATAGCATAATTAATTTCATGTCCAGTAGATAAATAAGAAAGAGTTATAACGAAAAATTAGATTATTAAGGTGGTTGGATGATATGTAGAAATTATAGATTTTTTAAATATGGTTAAAGGAGAGATAAAATGAGATATGAAGGTAAACTTTATAGACCGCCTAGTGAAGCGCACAGTTTGATAGTTCAAGCTACTGTAGGATGTTCTCATAATAAATGTACTTTTTGTTCTATGTATAAGGAAGATCAATTTAAAATAAGGACTTTAGAAGATATAGTGGCTGATTTAAAATTAGGTAGGAAATATTATAAAAATGTAAAAAGGATTTTTTTAGCTGACGGAGATGCATTGATAATTAAAACAGAAAAATTAGCATATATTCTTAAAGAAATTAAAAGAATATTTCCTGAATGTGAAAGGGTAGGAATATATGGTTCACCTAAGTCCATTTTATTAAAATCAAAAGAAGAGTTAAGTTTATTAAAAGAATTAGGATTAGGAATTATATATTTAGGGTTAGAGTCTGGAAGTGATAGAATATTAAGAAATATTAAAAAAGGAGTTACTTCTTATGAAATGATAGAAGCAGGGAAAAGAGTAGTTGATGTGGGTATTCCTCTTTCCATCACATTGATTTCAGGTATAGGAGGGAAAAAATATTCAAAGGAACATGCTATTAAATCGGCTAAGGTACTAAATGAGATAAATCCTGACTATATTGCTCTATTGACTTTGTTATTAGAGGAAGGAACAGAATTATATGAAGATGTACAGAATGGAAAATTTGAGCTTCTAACTCCAAAAGAAGTGCTTTTAGAAACAAAATTATTGGTAGAAAATCTTGATGTAGATAATTGTATATTTAGAAGCAACCATGCTTCTAATTATGTGCCTTTAAGGGGAACTTTACAAAAGGATAAACAATTAATACTTAAACAAATAGAAGAAGGATTAAAGATAAGTGATCTTCTTGAAGAAAAGGAATTATATAGAAGATTATAAAATTTATTGCATATTAATTAAATTAGTGATAAAATAATTAGAGCAAATTAAAAGTAAATCTTTAAATCAGTTCAGAGAGGCTGGCAAGATTGTAAATTGTAATAGGGATTATGCAAACTATACTTATATTTTTTAGTATAAAAAACTTCTTGCTGCCTGCAAGAAGTTTTTTTATGCAGATTATTTACAATCCTGCCTTTAAATCAGTCCAGAGAGGCTGAAAAGGAGAGTGTTCTCCTTTAAATATTAAAAGGAGGTTTTTTCATGACAGAAAATGTTATTAAAATTAATGAGACTCATGGGGTTAAAGAAAAGTTTTTGGATAATTCCAAAAAGACAATATTAGCTCTTCAACATTTAATAGCTATGTTTGGTGCCACTGTACTAGTGCCAATATTAACAGGATTTGATCCATCAGTAGCTTTGTTTTCGGCGGGGCTTGGAACTTTGATTTTTCATCTATGTACTAAAGGAAAAGTTCCAGTATTTTTAGGTTCATCTTTTGCATTTATACCAGTTATATTGACAGTAAAAGAAACTTATAATGGAGATTTAGCCTATGCACAAGGTGGAATAATGGTAGCAGGCTTAGTATATGTAGTATTATCTTTCCTAATCAAGAGGATAGGAGTAGAAAAGATTAAAAAATATCTTCCTCCTCAGGTAATAGGGCCTATGATAATAGTTATTGGAATGAACTTAATTCCTGTAGCATTTCAAAATACAAGTGAAAATTTTTTAATAGCAGGTATAACTTTAGGCACAGCTTTATTAGTAAATTTCAGAGGGAAGGGTATATTTAAGCAATTATCCATACTCATAGGTGTAACTGTTGGATATATAATATCTTTAAAAATGGGATATATAGATATGAATTTGATGAAAGAAGCACCAACATTAGCAATACCAGCTTTTAGTTTGCCTAAATTTGATATAGGTGCTATAACCATAATTGTTCCTGTGGTATTAGCAGTTTTTATGGAGCATTTAGGAGATATAACTACAAATGGACAAGTCGTAGGGAAGAACTTTATAGAAGATCCAGGTTTAAATAGAACATTACTAGGAGATGGATTGGCTACAATGGCTGCAGCTCTAATTGGAGGACCAGCTAATACAACTTATGGTGAAAATACAGGAGTATTGGCTATAACCAAGAACTATGATCCATCTATATTGAGATTAGCTGCAGTATTTGCAATGATATTAGGATTTGTATCAAAAATTGGAGTGTTTTTAAATACTATACCAACTCCAGTTATGGGTGGAATAAGTTTGATGCTGTTTAGTATGATATCTTTAATAGGAGTTAAAACCATTAAGACTAGCAATGTAAAATTTAATATTAAAAATATATTAATTATGGGAAGTATATTAGTCTTGGGACTTGGAAGTGGAATAATAGAAAGTAAATTTGGAATAACGGTAGGGATACCAATAAATGAAACAGTAAAAATTACTGGTTTAAGTTTTGCAGCTATAGTGGGAATAATTTTAAATATTATTTTAAATAGTAAAGGGAAAAATTAAATATTAAAGTAGGAGCCTGTTTTCAATTAGGAGGACAGGCTTTATTTTATTAATATTAAAAAATAGACAAATTTATAAATAACATATAAAATATAATGGAATGATAAAATCAATTTAATAGGGAGGAATTTTTGATTATGCCTAAAGTTTTAGTTGTAGGCGGTGGAGCAGCTGGTATGATGGCTGCTATTTCAGCAAAAGTTAATGGAGCAGAGGTTGTAGTACTTGAAAGGAATAGTAGAGTAGGTAAGAAAATATTAGCTACAGGCAATGGAAGATGTAATTATACCAATATAAATTTATCTATAGATAATTATCATGGTAAGAATCCTAAATTTGCCTATAGTTGTCTATCTAAATTTGGGGTAGCTGAAACAATTGATTTTTTTGAAAGATTAGGAATTGCTCCTACAGTAGAAGAAGATGGAAGAGTATTTCCATTATCTTTTCAAAGCTCTAGTGTGTTAGATGTGTTAAGATTTGAATTGGAAGATTTAGATATACAGGTCTTAACCAACTCTTTTGTTAAAGATATAAATAAAAAAGGAAATAAATTTGAATTATTATTGGAAGATGAAAAAAGGATATATGGAGATAAGGTAATATTAGCTACTGGAGGAAAGGCAGCACCTCATACTGGTTCTGATGGTAGTGGCTATGATTTAGCTAAAAGCATGGGGCATAGTATAGTAGAGATTTTTCCTGGATTGGTTCAACTTAAACTTGAAGGAGATATATTTAAGCAAGTTGATGGTGTTAAATTTGTAGGCACTGCAGGTCTTTATGAAGGAAATCAATTGATAAAAGAGGATAGAGGGGATATACTATTCACTAATTACGGGATATCAGGACCTCCTATTCTTCAATTAAGTAGGACTGCATTAGAATATTTAAATAAAAACAAAGATATAAGATTAAAGGTATCCATAATAGATACTAAGACAAAAGACGAATTGTTTAATTATTTATTATATAGATTTGGATTTATGCCAAGAAAAACCATAGAGAAGGGATTAATAGGGCTTATAAATAAAAGATTGATTCTTCCCATATTAAAAGCAATAAATATTGATAAGGATAAAAAGATTGCTTATTTAACTAATGATGAAGTAATGAAACTTGCAGAAATTCTCACTAATTGGAGATTTAAAATATCAGGGAGTAAATCCTTCAAAGATGCCCAGGTGACAGCAGGTGGAGTAAATACTGATGAAATAGATAGTTCTACCATGGAATCTAAATTAGTAGATGGACTATTTTTTGCAGGAGAAATAGTAGACATAGATGGTGATTGTGGTGGATTTAATCTTCAATGGGCATGGTCATCAGGATATGTAGCTGGTACAAATTCTACTTTAGGATAAGTGAAAAGAAAGGAGCAATACTATGTCGAGTATGAACAAAAGACTAATTAAATTAGCCAATGAAAAAAATTCAATTAAAGTAGCTATAGTTGGGGCAGGAAAGATGGGCAAAGGACTTGTAAATCAAATGACAAGGATAAAAGGCATGGTGCCTGCTCTTGTTATAAATCGAAATGTAAAAAAAGCATTATATGCTCTTTTATCTGCAGGGATTAGAGAAGATGATATAATTGTATCTAATTCTTTAAAAGATATAAATTTTGCATTAGAAAGAGGTAAATATGCAGTAAGTGAATACATGGATTTAGCAGCTAAAGCCTATGGAATTCAAGCAGTAGTAGATGCCACAGGAGTGCCAGAAGTAGGAGCAAAATTATCCTTAGATGCTATTGAAAATAAAAAGCATATAATAATGTTAAATGTAGAGGCGGATTCAGTAGTAGGCCCTATACTGTATAAACAGGCTCAAGAGGCAGGTGTGATATATACGGGAACTGCTGGGGATGAGCCAGGGGCAGTGATGGAATTGTATGATTTTGCAGTAGGGTTAGGATTTGAAGTATTGGTAATTGGCAAGGGTAAGAATAATCCAATAGATTTAGATGCAAATCCAGATACTGTATATGAAGAAGCCCTAAGGAAGGATTTAAAACCTCATATGTTAGCAGCTTTTATAGATGGGACAAACACCATGATAGAGATGACCTGTATGGCTAATGCTACAGGATTTGTTCCTGATGTTAGCGGAGGACATGGTGTTGAAAGTAATATAGATAATTTAACTAATATTTTTAAATTAAAAGAAGAAGGTGGTATATTAAATAAATATAAAATAGTGGATTATGTAAGAGGAATTGCACCAGGAGTATTTTTAATATTCACAACAAATTTAGAGGAAATCCATAAACAATTAGAATATTTAAACATGGGTCCTGGACCCAACTATGTGCTATATAGACCTTATCATCTTACTAGTTTAGAAACTCCTAATACTATATATGAAGCTTGTGTAAATAATAGAGCTACTATAGCACCAACAGAAGGAGTTATAGCCGATACGGTAACAGTTGCTAAAAGAGATTTAAAGGCAGGTGAAAGATTGGATAGAATTGGAGGATATACTGTATACGGAAGTATAGAGGAACACGAAATAGCAAAAAAAGAAAATTTGGTTCCCATAGGACTTATAGATGAAAACACCAAGGTATTGAAGGATATTAAAAAAGGCGAATTTATCACCTACGATATGATAGAGCTAGATACTAGTAAAAGCATATATAAATTGAGAAAGTTACAGGAGGAACAAATAGGATAAATTAAATAATAAATAATGGAGGTAGTAAATTATGATATATATAAAGAATGAAGACAATAGACCTCAGTTTAACCTTGCATTAGAGCAATATGTATTTGACAATTTAAATCAATTTGACGAAATATTTTTACTATGGATAAATGAACCTGCTATAATCGTTGGAAAGAATCAAAATACTATAGAAGAGATAAATCTTGATTATGTTAAAGAAAATAATATTCATGTGGTTAGAAGGTTATCTGGTGGTGGTGCAGTATATCATGATTTAGGGAATTTAAATTATACCATAATATCAAAGAGTAAAGGAAGCTCTTCCTTTAATTTTGAAGCTTTTTCTAAACCAGTAATAGAAGTATTGGATAAGCTAGGAGTAAAAGCAGAATTTACTGGAAGAAATGATATAACAATAGATGGGAAAAAGTTTTGTGGAAATGCTCAATACATGAAAAAAGGAAAGGTTCTTCATCATGGTGCCATACTATTTGATACAGATTTAACTGTTTTAAGTAAAGCACTAAAGGTATCCAAGGATAAAATTGAATCCAAAGGGGTAAAATCCGTTAGAAGTAGGGTTACAAATATAATAGATTATTTGGATGAAAAGATTACGGTAGAAGATTTTAAACAATTGTTATTAGAGCATATGTTTAAAAAAGATAGTAAAATAAAAGAATATAAATTGACTGAGGAAGATTATGCTAATATAAATAAATTAATGGAAGAAAGATATTCTACTTGGGAGTGGAATTTTGGAAAATCTCCTAAATTTAATATAAGTAAATCAAAAAGATTTCCTGCAGGCAAGGTGGAAACCAAAATATATGTTGAAAATGGTAGGATAAATGAATTGAAATTTTATGGCGATTTCTTTGGTGGTGGGGAAATTTCTGATATTGAGGAAAAATTTAAAGGTATAAAATATAAAGAAGATGAAATTGAAAAAGTATTAAATACCATAGATGTGGGATATTATTTTTCTGGTATATCTAAAGATGAATTAATGCAATGTATAATATAAAACTTGACAAAGGGAGCTGTTTTGTTGTATATTAGTACTCAAAATATAACAATATAAATGCTAGGATGAGGACAGTAATAAAGAGCATTACTTACAGAGAGATGATTATTTGGTGGAAAATCATCAGTAAGCTCTTTATGAACATCACCTCGGAGCATGGTATCTGAAATATCAGTAAGATACTACGCCTAAGGCGTTATACTAAATGAGTGATAAGACAAGTATTTTTTGTCTTATAATTTGGGTGGTACCGCGGAAATCCGTCCCTAAGCTTTGCTTAGGGATTTTTTATATAATCAAAATAGAAAGGATGAGAGAATTTGACTAGATTTAAAGAACTATCTACCAAACCAGTAAGTGAAAGGGAAAGAGAAATCTCAAAATATTGGGAAGAAATAGATCTTCTTCATAAATCTATAGATACCAGAAGTGAAAACAAGCCTTTTATATTTTATGAAGGGCCTCCAACAGCCAATGGGAAACCTGGTATTCATCATGTAATGTCTAGAACATTAAAGGATTTAGTGTGTAGATATAAAACTATGGAAGGTTATCAGGTTAAGAGAAAAGCAGGTTGGGATACTCATGGTCTTCCAGTGGAAATTGAAGTAGAAAAAAAATTAAATTTAAAAAACAAGCAGGAAATAGAAGATTATGGAATTGAAAAATTCAATAAAAAATGTAAAGAATCAGTATTTCAATATGAAAAATTATGGCGAGAAATGACCATTAGAATGGGATATGCAATAGATTTGGATAATCCTTATATTACTTTAGAAAATTACTATATTGAAACTGTATGGTGGATATTGGATAAATTTTTTAAAGAAGGATTTATATATGAAGGGCATAAAATACTACCTTACTGTTCTCGCTGTGGTACTGGATTAGCATCTCATGAGGTAGCTCAAGGTTATGAAACAATAAAGACAGATACGGTAGTAGTAAAATTTAAAGTAAAGGACAAAGATGAGTACTTCCTTGCTTGGACTACTACTCCTTGGACATTGCCAAGTAATGTATGCCTTACTGTAAATCCAGAGGAAATATACTTGAAAGTAAAACAAAATGATGAAATATATTATGTTGGGAAAGCTTTAGCTGATGAAGTATTAGGAGAGGATTATGAAGTATTAGAAGAATACAAGGGAAAAGAATTAGAATATATGGAATACGAACAGTTAATTCCATTTATAAAAGTTGATGAGAATAAAAAAGCTTTTTTTGTTACATTAGGAGATTATGTAACTATGGAAGATGGTACAGGAATAGTTCATTCAGCACCAGCCTTTGGTGAAGATGACTATAAAACAGGAGTAAAATATAATCTACCAGTATTACAACCAGTAGATGATGAAGGAAAATTTACCGACACTATTTGGAAGGGTAAATTTGTAATGGATGCAGATCCAGAGATAATACAATGGCTAAAAGAAAATGGTAAGTTATATAAAAAGCAAAGAATAGAGCATAATTACCCTCACTGTTGGAGATGTCATACTCCGTTACTATACTATGCAAAACCTAGTTGGTATATAGAGATAACAAGACTAAAGGATAAGCTTATAGAAAACAACAAAAAAGTTAACTGGTATCCAGATTATGTTGGAGAGAAGAGATTTGGAAATTGGTTAGAGAACTTAAATGATTGGGCTATATCTAGAAGCAGATATTGGGGGACACCGCTGCCTATATGGCGATGTGAAGATTGTGGACATATTGAAAGTGTAGGGTCCATAAAGGAATTAGTGGATAAAGCTATAGAAGAAATAGATGAAACTATTGAATTACATCGACCTTATGTAGATGAAGTTCATTTTAGATGTGAAAAATGTGGTGGAATCATGAATAGAGAAAAAGATGTAGTGGATGTTTGGTTTGATAGTGGAGCAATGCCTTTTGCACAATATCATTATCCTTTTGAAAACAAGGAAAACTTTGATAAACTTTTCCCAGCAGATTTTATTTGTGAAGGGATAGATCAAACTAGAGGATGGTTCTACTCATTACTTGCTATATCTACATTTGTAACAGGAATATCACCTTATAAAAATGTATTGGTAAATGATTTAATACTAGATAAAGATGGGAAGAAAATGTCAAAATCCAGAGGGAATACAGTAGATCCCTTTGATTTATTTGATAAATATGGTGCAGATGTATTAAGGTGGTATTTAGTATATGTATCACCACCATGGACTCCTACAAAATTTGATGAAGAAGGGTTAAGAGAAGTAGAAAGTAAATTCTTTAGGAGTGTTAGGAATGTATACAACTTTTTCTCATTATATGCCAATACCGATGATATAGATCCAAGGGAATTTTTTATTCCTTATGAAGAAAGGGAAGAAATTGACAGATGGATTCTTTCCAAGTATAATAATTTGATAAAACAAGTAAAAGAGGATATGGAAATATTTGAATTGACTAAAGTTGTAAGGGCAATACAAGAATTTGCAATTGAAGATTTATCTAATTGGTATATTAGACGTACAAGAAGAAGATTTTGGTCTACAGAATTAGATGATAATAAAAGAGCAGTTTATAATACTACCTATGAAATACTAGTGGGTTTAAGTAAGATGATAGCACCTTTTGTACCTTTTACAGCTGAGGAACTTTATAGGAATTTAACTGATAAAGAATCAGTACATTTAGACTATTATCCAGAATGTAATGAAGAGCTAATAGATATAGAACTAGAAGAAAAGATGGATTTGGTAAGAGATTTAGTAAGGCTTGGTAGAGCTTCCAGGGAATCAGTTCAGATAAAGGTACGACAGCCATTAAATAGTGTATTAATAGATAGAAAATATGAACAAAAAATTAGCGATTTAGTTCCACTAATTAAAGAAGAATTAAATGTAAAGGAAGTAAAATTTGAAGAAGATTTAAGTCAATACATGAATTATACATTAAAACCAAATTTCAAAGTAGCAGGACCTATATTAGAGTCAAAAATAAAATCCTTTAGCAAAGTATTAAATCAATTAGATCCTCATGAAACCGTTGAAAAATTAGAATCTGGTGAAACTTTAGTATTAAATTTAGATGGAGAAGATGTAGAAATTCCAAAAGAATATATAATGGTTACTATATCACCAAAAGAAGGGTTTGATGTAGCTAGGGATAACAATTTATTTGTGATATTAGATACTACCCTTACAGAGGATTTGTTAAATGAAGGATATGCAAGGGAGTTTATATCAAAGGTACAGCAAATAAGGAAAAATAATGGATATGAAGTGTTAGACAATATAAATATATATTATGATGGCGATGATGAAATTGCAAAAGCAGTAAGCTTATATGAAGATTATATAAAGGAAGAGACATTGGCTAAATCCATTAAAAGAGTACAAGATAGTTCCTTTGAACAATATGATTTAAACGGGCATATGACAGGAATAAAACTAGAAAGAATATAAAATGGGGCTGTTGCAAAATAGCCTCTAGACAAAAGCCTCACTAAATCTATTAGATTTAGTGAGGCTTTTGCGATATAATTATATTATGAAAAATAACCTAACATGTGTATTTAATACTATACTAAATAATCAAAATTTATAACTAAAAATGAATTTTAATACCGAAGCAAGTCCATCGACAATTCCAGTAACACCGTAGAATACGCTGTTGATTCTTTCAATGCTAAAGAATAACGGAGCGTTTACATAAGGGCGGTGTTTTGTAAGATTGGCAAAATGACTAGGAGTGGATCTATGTCAATACTTTGGACAAAAATTTAAGTTTTCTGGTGATTCCCCGCCACCCTTGACAAACCATTCATAAATGCTTTGAAATTTTCACCCGAAGGCGACAAACTCAAAGCAAGCTATAATATTTTGCCTTCGTGATGGGCATTGTAGCATTTATTCATTAGTTTATCAAGGGCAAGCCCTACGGGTGGCTAGTTTCCCCTCAGGCTTAAAATCTAAAGCAAGCTATGATGCCCTACATAAATTCTCGTATGCATCTGGAGTCATGTAATTAATTGATGAGTGAATCCTTTTTCTATTATAAAATCCTTCTATATATTGAAATAATACAAATCTAGCATGATTATAATCTATAAATGTGTTAAGGTATACACATTCTTTTTTAAGTACTGCATGAAAACTTTCTATACAAGCATTGTCATAGGGACAACCTTTAGCACTATATGATAATCTAAATTCCTTTGTTTCTACTGCTTTACGATATTCTTTTGATGTATATTGTGAACCTCTATCTGAATGTATAATTAGACCCTTACTGGGTCTTTGGGTAGTAATTGCATTATCTAATGCCCTTAGTACTAAGGAGGTATCCATGGTCTTTGAAAAACTATATCCTACTATTTTTTGAGTATGCAAATCTAAGATAGATGCTAAATAAGTCCATCCATCTTTTTGAGTATGGATATATGTAATATCAGCTACCCATTTTTCGTTTATTTTTGTGGTGCTAAAGTCCCTATTTAGGAGGTTTTCACCTTCCTCATAAACCTTTTTAGTAGAATTTGGTCTATATTTTTTAACTACAATGGATCTAATACCTAATTTTTTCATATGCCTCTGAACCCTTTTGATGCTGATATTTTTATAACCTTTCTCCTTCAATTTTTCACGGATTTTGGGGGCGCCATAGACTTTATTGCTTTCATTATATATTTCTAAAATATCTTCTTGTAGTTTTTTATTTACCTTTTTCCACTTGTTTTCAGGTTTCTCTTTTTGTTTGTCATAATAGGTACTTCTTGGGTAATCTAGTACCTTACACATAGTATCTATGCTGTGTGTGTCAGAATTATCTTTTATTATTTCATATATATTATCAGGATTTACTTGGTGACGAATATAGCCATAGCTTTTTTTAATATTTCATTTTCCTCCTTGAGCCTTGCATTTTCCTTTTTAATCTTTAGAATTTCTTCCAGATTTGTAGTGTTTCCTTCTACTTCAATTGGGGCTTTCTTATTTACCCAGCCTCGTATTGTGCTTTGGCTTAGGCTATATTCGTCCGCTACTTCTTTAACTGGCTTTCCTGATAATACTAATTCTGCAATCATTGTTTTAAATTCATCTGTATAAGTTTTCCTCTTAGACATTTATGGACACTTCCTTCCTTAAAGTTTAGTATATAGAAAACCTTATTTTGTGTCCATACTTATATACTAACATCATCCACAGTCGGAAAAATATTCATTATGAGCGAGCAAGATATAAAGGAAAGTGTTTCCAAAAAGGCGTTGCAACTAGGCATTAAATTGAGAATAACGAGTATTAGTGATTTTATAGACCAATGGAAACAAGACAATTATCAAATTCTACGTTTAAATTTTTTCTTTGCTGTTATGGTGTTAATCTGCTCTATAATTTCTATGATTTCAACGTTATGTGTAACGGTATTGTTGAAGAAGAAAGAGTACGGTATAAGGATTGCTTTTGGTACAACGAAGCGACAAATCATTTTTTCTCTTTGTTTTGAAATATTGATTTTAAATGTGATTGCCGGAGTAATCGCTTTTGTGTATAGCTATTTCAATTATAAGAACACAGCGATAAGCAGTTTTCAAGAAATTTATATTAAGACCCTATGTTCTACATCTTTAATAGGGCTTATTTTGCTTATACTTTTTCTTGTTGCAGTTGTTTTACTTATTCCTGTAACAATCTTAGCACGATACAATCCCGTAGAACTTATAAAGGAGGAAGATTGATGATAAAGCTAGAAAACATCTCAAAAATTTATAAATTTGATGATGTAGTCATAGAAGCATTAAAAGACGTATCTTTGACTATTGAAAAGGGTGAGTTTGTAGCAATTATGGGAGCGTCTGGTTCTGGTAAATCCACATTATTAAATATTATCGGTTGCATGGACACAGCCACTAGTGGAACATATACTCTTGATAATGATGTTATTTCTAAATTAAATTCAAACGGATTAAGCAAAATAAGAAACAGCAAGATTACATTTGTATTTCAAAACTTTGCTTTAATGGAAAAATACACAGCCTATGAAAATATAGAACTTCCGCTTGTAAATAGAAAGGTTTCCTTCGCAGAAAGGCGGAAAAGGGTTTCAGAGATTGCAAAACAGTTAGGAATTGAAGCACAGCTCGATAAACTTCCAAAGCAAATGTCAGGAGGACAGCAACAAAGAATAGCTCTTGCAAGGGCGTTAGTCAGTGGTGCAGATATTATTCTTGCTGATGAGCCAACTGGGGCATTAGACCAAAAAACAGGTATTGAGCTTATGGAACTCTTAAGAAACTTAAATAAAGATGGGAAAACTATTATTCTAGTTACACACGATCCTATTGTTGCGAGCTATGCAAAAAGAATTATTACTATATTAGACGGGAGGATTTCTCAATGAAAAAAAGACTTTTTAGTATCTTATGTATAATAGCGTTGTCATGTAGTATTTTAAATGCATGTGGTAATTCTGATGATTCATCAGAAAATCCAACTTTTTCTTATTCGATGAATTTCTATCAAGAAGAATTTGAGGAAGAATATAGTCATTATGAAAAGGAGTTAGAAGTAACAGAAGATAGTTCTGAAATTTCTATTACAGGACAAACGAGTTCAGGGAAAATTGATATTCAGATTATTAACAGAAACGGAGAAGAAGAAAAACTCTACAATTACAGTATAGAGGGCGTGGTTGATAAAAAGATAACGTTAACTGATGAACATTCTACCGAATGGACAGCCATTGTAGATTGCTATGGAGATACAGAGGGATCTTTTAAAATTTCAGTGAAATAATTTACAGTTTTTTCACAAAGATAATATGCTTACGCTGTTAGATATTGTTTATAAACCTCCATAGGAGCACGCATACCTAGATAATCATACAATACATCTTTTATTTTACGCTTACAATTAATTAGTTTTGCCACAGCCCTATTTTTTTACTTATCATTTCGAGTCTCTAATGATATAATGAATATAACGAATAAATTGAAGGAGGTTTTAGTATGACTATTGAGAAAGTTAATCAGTTATTTCAAGAATTGGAAAAATTACAAGTAAAAGCGAGTAAATTAGGCTGGGTTCAATATACTACAGGATACGATTTTGGAATTGAAGAAGCTCATAAGGAGATTATGGATTTTTTACAAGATGAAAAAAACTATGAAATAGTGTGTGAATATAAAGAAAAGGATTTAGATCCTATAAATAACAGAAGAATGGAAATAGCATATAATATATTTAAACCATATCATTTAAGTAAAGAAATAAATGAGTTAAATTTAGAAATTTCAAAAAAGACTAATGATTTATCTAGAATTTTAAATACTTTTAGATTTAATATGGATGGTAAAGAAATAACTTCAGTAGAAATTGATCAGATACTTTCTAAAGAAGAGGATAGAAAGTTTAGAAAGAAAGCATATTTTGTGAGGAATCAGATAAATGAAGCTCTAGTAGATGGAGGTTTTATTGAACTTATAAATTTACGGAAACAACTAGCTAAAGCTTGTGGTTCAGAGGATTTTGTAGAATATCAGTTGGAAAAAGATGAACTTAGTCCAGATATATTTAGTGGTTGGAAGGAAGAGTTAGAAGAATATATTGATTTATTAAATGAACGAAGAAGCCAATATGCTAATAAGTATATTCATGAAGAGGAGATGTTTCCTTGGGATGAAGAATATGTAAAATCTCAAATATCTCCTTCGTTAAATACAACTGTAGATATGTCTAACTATTATGATGCAATTAGAGACTTTTTCATAAATTTTGGGATAAATATAGATGAATATAATTTAACTTATGATATATTTCCAAGAAGAAATAAATCTGAATGGGGTTATAACTTTCCTATAGAAACTGGGAAAGATTCTAGAATACTTGCAAATGTAAAAAATCAGTATAGTGAATATAAAGTTTTATTACATGAAACAGGTCATGGAGTTCATTCTTTTTTACAAGACCCTAGTGAAATAATATTGAATAAAGGGATAAGTGGAATAATAACAGAAGGTATAGCTAATCTATTTGGTGGTTTTTTGTATGATGAACTGTTCTATAAAAATTTCTTTAGTGATGATGTGGAGGAAGAATTTAAAGAAATGGCTCAATATGAAAAGCTTAGTTATTTAAGATTTATAGGGAATATATTTTTTGACCATGCATTATATAGAAATGATATAGATTCTATAGAAGACATATATGATTTATATTTTAAAACCTATGAAGAATTATTTGGTGACAAACCATACAATGAAGCTCCTCCTTTTGGATATAGAATTCATTACACTACCCATCCTATATATATGCACAACTATTTCATGGGGGATGTAACCTGTGAAATGTTAAGAAAGGTATTTTGTAGAGATTATGGTGTTAATTCCATATCTGAAAAACCAAAGGAATTTGGGGAATTTCTAATAGAGAATGTAATCAAACCTTCAGGATTATACAAATATGAGGAATTATTTAAGCGTATAAGTGGAGAAGAATTTTCTCTAAAGTGGTACTTTTGAAACACATAAATTTGTCAATGAAATTAAAAAAACTGAGATTATTTAACGGAAATTGGGTAATAGTAATATAGCATGAAAAATAGGAGGGATATGTATGAGTCAATATCATGAACCAGTAGAATTATTAGATGAAAAGGCAATGGATATAGTAAGAGCATTAAATAGTTTAAAGGAAGAAGTAGAAGCTATAGATTGGTATAATCAAAGGGTAGTGGCAACAAATGATGAAGAATTAAAAGCTATTATGGCACATAATAGAGATGAAGAAATAGAACATGCATGTATGACATTAGAGTGGTTAAGGAGAAATATGTCAGTATGGGATGATGAGTTGAGAACTTACTTATTTACAGAAGGTCCAATTACTAGTATAGAAGAAGAAGCTATGGGTGAGGATGCAGAAAGTGAAAATACAGGAGCTAAATCTAGATTAAATGTGGGAGATTTAAAATAAGGAGGGAAAGTATGTATTATAAAGAACTTGCACCAATAACTAAAGAGGCTTGGGAAGAAATAGAAGATAGATTGATGGAAGTTTTTAAAACTTATTTATCTGCTAGAAAAGTAGTTAGAGTAGAAGGGTCTAAAGGATTAGAATACAATGTAATATCTGAAGGAAGATTAGGAGAAATAAAAGAACATGGAGATGTTCGATATGGCACCTATAATGTATTGCCATTGACAGAGGCTAGAGTAGAATTTGAAATAGACAGATGGGAACTTGATAATATTTTAAGGGGAGCAAAAGATGTAGATTATGAACCATTAGAGGAAGCAGCTAAGAAAATTGCTCTATTTGAAGAAAATGCAATATACAATGGATTGGAAGATGCACACATAAAGGGAATGATTCAAGCTGCAGAAGATGCTATTTCATTTGGAGACAATCCTAAGGAAATAATGGATTCTATTGCTACAGGATTGATAAAACTTAAAAAAGTTTATCAAGAAGGTCCCTTTAGTTTAATAGTTGGAGATGAAGCTTATAAGAGGATTATATCTGTAGAAACTGGATATCCTTTAAAAAGAAGAATAGAAGAATTAATAGGGCATAAGATTATATATAGTCATGTGTTAGATGGTGCATTATTGGTTCCTTATAACCATGAGGATTTAGAATTAACCTTAGGAGAAGATTTATCCATTGGTTATCAATATAATGATAATAAAAAAGTAAGATTTTTCATTACTGAATCCTTTACCTTTAGAGTATTAGATCCAAGCATTATAATAAAATATAATGTATAAAATAGAATATATCTAGTCATATAATTTATTTAAAAGGGCTAATTAGCCCTTTTAAATTTTTATGTTATTAATAAGATTAGACATTAAATATGTATAATTGTTCTAACAATAAAAAATACTATGATAAATGTGAATTTCATGATATAATCTATAAGGATAGTTATAAATATTTTTACATAAACAAAAATGCTGGTTAAGGGGGAAAATATCAATGAAAGTATATGAATCAGACAAAATTAGAAATTTGAGCTTGATAGGTCACAGTGGTAGTGGAAAGACAACTTTAACAGAGGCAATATTATATGTTACAGGTGTAATTAAAAGACAGGGTAAAGTGGATGATGGAAATACTGTATCTGATTTTGATAAAGAAGAAATTGCAAGGAAGGTATCAATTGGAACATCTGTAATTCCAACAGAGTGGCAGGATATAAAGTATAATTTTTTAGATACTCCTGGATATTTTGATTTTGCAGGAGAAATGTATGGTGCATTAAGGGCAAGTGAAGGGGCTATTTTATTAATAGATGCTTCTTCAGGTGTAGAAGTTGGAACTGAAAAAGCATGGAAATATACAGAAGAACATAATATTCCAAAGATGATTTTTTTAAATAAAATGGATAAGGAAAATGTTAATTTTGAAAAAAATTTAAATAATATTAAAGATTATTTTGGAGACAAAGTAATACCTTTTACATTACCTATAGGAGAAGCTGAGAATTTCAAAGGTTTTGTGAGTACAATAGATGAAATAGCTTATGAATACGATGGTAAAGACGCAAAAAAAATAGATATACCAGCAGGATTACAAGATGATATTGCTTCAATAAATGAATCGTTGATGGAAAAAGTTGCAGAAACTGATGAGGAATTGATGGAAAAATATTTTGAAGGAGAAGAATTTACAATAGATGAGATAAGAAAAGGATTAAAACTTTCAATAATGAACGGGGATTTAGTACCTTTAATAGTAGGTTCGGCAGAGAATGCCGTGGGAATAGATTATCTATTAAATGTAGCTAAAAATTATATGCCTAATCCAACAGAAGTAGGGCCTTATGTAGGTAAAAAAGGCGATGAAGAAGTAGAAAGAAAAGTAGATGTAAATGAACCATTTTCAGCTATAGTATTTAAAACAATTGTAGATCCATTCGTTGGGAAACTTTCCTTATTTAAGGTAATATCGGGGAAAATTACAAAAGATGATGAGATATACAATGCTAGTAAGGATACAACTGAAAAATTAGGGGGACTATTTGTTTTAAGAGGAAAGAATCAAATAGATGTACCTGAAATATTAGCTGGTGATATTGGTGCTACATCTAAACTTCAAATAACTCAAACAGGGGATACTATATGCAGCAAATCTGATCCAATATTATATCCAAGGATAGAATACCCACAACCAACATTATATTTTGCAGTAGAGCCTAAATCCAAAGGGGACGAAGAAAAAATAAGTTCATCTTTACGAAAACTTGTTGAAGAAGATCCTACCTTCATAATTGAAAGAAATTCGGAAACAAAACAGCTATTGATTGGCGGTCAAGGGAATATGCAATTGACAGTTATAAAGGATAAATTAAAAAATAATTTTGGAGTTGATGTGGTTTTAACTACTCCTAAAGTTGCATATAGAGAAACTATTAAAGGAACTTCTAGTGTTCAGGGGAAACATAAGAAACAATCTGGTGGTGCTGGACAATATGGAGATGTTTATATAAGATTTGAGCCGACAGAGGAAGATTTTGTATTTGAAGAAGAGGTATTTGGAGGAGCAGTACCTAAGAATTTCTTTCCAGCTGTGGAAAAAGGTTTGAGAGAATCGTTAGAAAAAGGAGTTCTTGCAGGTTATCCAGTAGTTAATGTAAAAGCTACATTATTTGATGGTTCTTATCATCCAGTAGACTCTAATGAAATGGCATTTAAAATAGCAGCATCTCTTGCATTTAAAAAAGGAATGCAAGAAGCTAATCCTGTATTATTAGAACCTATAATGCACCTAGAAATATTAGTTCCTGAAGAATATATGGGTGATGTAATGGGAGATATGAACAAACGTAGAGGTAGAATATTAGGTATGGAGCCACAACCTGACGGCTCTCAACTCATTATAGCAGAAGCCCCTCAAGCAGAATTATTTCAATATGCAATAGATTTAAGAAGTATGACTCAAGCTAGGGGAAGTTTTACTATGGAATTTGCAAGATATGAAGAAGTACCATCGGATATTGCTGAAGCTATAATAGAGGAAGCAAAAGCAGAAAAAGAATAATAAAAGACCCGAATAATTATTCGGGTCTTTTAAAATTATAAATAATAGCTATAATAATCATATGATTGTAATACTGTTTCTAAAATTATTTAGTGTTGATTTTTAAACAAAAAAAGATTATAATAATAATTGAAGGTCAAGGATAGTCAAAGTCAAAATCAAAGAGGTGAAGCCAATGACAGGAATGAGCAATTTAATAGAAAGGTTTATAAAAGAAATGTTAGAAGAAGCAGAAGATGGAATAATAGAAATAGGAAGAAATGAATTAGCTGAACAGTTTGGATGTGCTCCATCTCAGATAAATTATGTACTTACCACTAGATTTACTCCCTATAAAGGCTATTATATTGAGAGTAGGCGAGGCGGTGGTGGGTATATAAAGATAGTGAAGGTAGGAATTGAAGAAGACGAGGATATGGAGGATTTAATTGTAAATACTATAGGGAAGTCTGTAACAAAGAACAAAGCATATCATATAATAGAAGGTTTAGTAGAAGAAGGAGTGATTACTGAAAGAGAAGGATATATGATGAAAGCAGCAATAGAGGATAATGCATTGAGGAATGCAAAGATAGATAAAAATCATCTTAGAGCAGATATACTTAAAAATATGCTGCTTATTATTATGAGACAATAGGAGGCGATAAAATGCTTTGCCAAATTTGCAATAAAAGGGCTGCTACTGTACATTATACTAAAATAGTAAATGGAGAGATGGAAGAATTACATCTTTGTGAAGAATGTGCTATGTATAAAAAAGAGCTTGAATTTGATACTAATTTTTCCTTTCATAAATTATTAACTGGATTGATAGATAGCTTACAAAGTGAACCAGTAAAAGAAGAAGGGAATAATCTTATATGTCCTAACTGTAATTTGAGTTATGCTGAATTTAAGCAAATAGGAAAGTTTGGCTGCCCAGAATGTTATAGGACTTTTAAGGAGCAGTTATATCCATTATTTAAAGGAATTCATGGGCATTATGAACATGTAGGAAAGATACCAAAAGGTGTAGATAAAACTATTATAACTAAAAAAGAGATTGGAAGATTAAAAAAAGAATTGGAAAAGTTAGTAGCTAAAGAGGCATTTGAAGAAGCAGCAGTGGTAAGAGATAAAATTAATAAATTAAAAAAAGAGTTAGATGGCTAGAGAGGTGATTTATATGACTAAGTGGTTTGAAGGTTCTGGGCCAGAAGAAGATGTGGTAGTTAGCACTAGAATAAGAATTGCTAGGAACTTAGAGGGGTATAGGTTTCCTCATAGAATGAGCATAGAGGAATCTGAAAAACTAACTCAAGAAGTGTTGGATGCAATGAAAAATCTTTCAGATAAATCTAACTATAAATTTATTAGAATAAGGGATTTAAATCCAATAGAAAGAATTAGTTATATGGAAAAACATTTAATCAGTCCAGGATTAGTTCAGAAAGTTAATATGGGAAGTTTTTTGTTAAGGGATGACGAAGTAATTACTGTAATGATAAATGAAGAAGATCATTTAAGAATTCAAGTACTTTTTCCAGGATTAAATTTTGAAGAAGGCTGGGAATATAGCAATGAAATGGATAGTTTTTTAGAAGATCACTTAAACTTTGCGTTTCATGAAGAATTTGGTTATTTGACTGCTTGCCCTACAAATGTAGGTACTGGACTTAGGGCTTCTGCTATGGTTCATATTCCTTCATTAGCAATGTCAGGGCATATGGGATATTTAATTCAAGGATTGAATAAAATAGGATTGACTATAAGAGGTTTATATGGAGAAGGAACAGAAGCTTTAGGGAATTTGTATCAAATATCTAATCAAACAACCTTAGGAGAAAAAGAAGAAAAAATAATAGAAAAATTGAAAAATGTAATAATTCAAGTAATAAATAAGGAAAGAGATATGAGAGAAAGTTTATTTAACAATCAAAGATATCAATTGGAAAATATGGTATTTAGATCTTTAGGCATTTTAAAATATGCTAGACTTATATCTTCTAAAGAAGCCATGAGTCATCTATCTAATGTGAGATTAGGTATGGAAGTGGGTATAATTAAAGATATAAAATTTAGTGATATTACTGAATTAATGATAGAAATACAACCAGCTAGTATTCAAGAGAAGTTTAATATGGAGTTGGATAATGAAAGAATAGATGTAGAGAGAGCAAATATCATAAGAGAAAGATTGAAACATATAGAATAGGAGGGATAATAATATGGCTATGTTTGGAAGATTCACAGAACGAGCTCAAAAATCTATATTGCTTGCTCAAGAAGAAGCAAAAAATTTACGCCATAACTATGTAGGAACAGAGCATATATTATTGGGATTGTTAGCAGAAGGAGAAGGAATTGCAGCTACAGCTCTTAATAATATGGGAGTTACATTAGAGGCAGCTAGAAATGAAGTTATAAAAATTATTGGCAAAGGAAATTATACAGTAGATATTATGGGCTTTACTCCTAGAACTAAAAGGATATTTGAATTAAGTTTTTTGGCAGCTAGAAATCTAGGACATAATTATGTAGGGACTGAACATATATTATTAGGATTATTGGAAGAAGGGGAAGGCGTTGCTGTAGTAGTATTACAAAAACTAGGCGTAGATATAGAAAAGTTAAAACAAAATATATTTAATATGTTATCTGATAATCAACATAAGTCCACTTCTTCTCAGGAAGGAGTTAATAGCAATACACCTAATTTAGACAAGTATGGTAGAGATCTAACCCAATTAGCCAAAGAAGGTAAGATTGATCCTGTTATTGGAAGATCCAAGGAAATAGAAAGGGTAATTCAAATACTAAGTAGAAGAACTAAGAATAATCCTGTACTAATTGGTGAACCTGGAGTAGGAAAGACTGCTATAGCAGAAGGATTAGCTCAAAAGATAGTAGAAGGAGAAGTACCAGAGATAATAAAGGGCAAACGAGTAGTTACATTGGATTTACCTGCAATGCTTGCAGGAGCTAAATACAGAGGAGAATTTGAAGAAAGATTAAAAGCTGTGATTAATGAAATAAAGGAAGATGGTAATGTAATACTATTCATAGATGAACTTCATACTATAGTGGGAGCAGGTGCGGCAGAAGGTGCTATAGATGCATCAAACATACTAAAACCTGTACTTGCTAGAGGAGAATTACAAATAATAGGTGCTACTACTATAGATGAATATAGAAAGTACATTGAAAAAGATTCAGCATTGGAAAGAAGATTCCAGCCTATAATGGTAGAAGAACCCAGCGTAGAAGATTCCATAAAAATACTTGAAGGATTAAGGGATAGATATGAAGCTCATCATGGGGTAAAAATTTCTGATGAAGCTATTAAAGCGGCAGTGGAATTATCCAATAGATATATTACTGATAGATATTTACCAGATAAAGCTATAGATTTAATAGATGAGGCTTGTTCCATGGTAAGAATTAAATCTTTTGTAGCACCAGATGGTTTAAAGGATTTAGAAGAAAAATTAGAGGAACTAAATCAAGAAAAAGAAGAAGCAATAAATACTCAAAATTATGAAAAGGCAGCAAAAATAAGGGATGAAGAAAAGAAGTTAAAAGAGAAACTTGAAAAGGAAAAAACTAAATGGGAAAAAGAAAAGCAAACATCCAATATGGTAATAGGATATGATGAAATAGCTCAAGTAGTATCTAGTTGGACAGGAGTTCCTGTAAGTAAAATGACTAAAGAAGAAAGTAATAAATTGTTAAACTTAGAAGAAATACTTCATGAAAAGGTAGTAGGGCAAGACCAAGCAGTATCTTCAGTAGCTAATGCTGTTAGAAGAGCTAGGGTAGGGTTAAAGGATCCTAAAAAGCCTATAGGAACTTTTATATTTGTTGGACCAACAGGGGTTGGAAAGACTTATCTTGCTAAGGCTTTGGCTGAGGCTTTATTTGGTGATGAAGATGCTATGATAAGAATAGATATGAGTGAATATATGGAAAAACATTCTGTTTCAAGGCTTATAGGTTCACCACCAGGCTATGTAGGATATGATGAAGGAGGGCAATTGACAGAAGCAGTAAGGAAAAAGCCTTATTCGGTGATATTATTTGATGAAATAGAAAAAGCTCATCCTGATGTGTTCAATATATTATTGCAAATATTAGATGATGGAAGATTGACAGATTCTAAAGGCAGAACAGTAGACTTTAAAAATACTGTTATAATTATGACTTCAAATGTAGGAGCAACATCTATAAAGAAACAAAATGTATTAGGATTTTCTCCAGGAGATGAAGAAGAAAAAGAAGAATATGAAAAAATGAAAGAAACTATAATGGAAGAATTAAAACGAACTTTTAGACCAGAGTTTTTAAATAGGGTTGATGAAGTAATAGTATTTCATTCTTTAAAGGAAGAAGATGTTAAAGATATAGTAAATATAATGGTAAAGGATTTAGAAAAAAGGCTTAAAAAATTAAATATAAATGTAAATGTTACAGAAGACACTATAGACTATATAAGTAAAAAAGGCTTTGATCCAGAATATGGAGCTAGACCCCTTGAAAGAACTATTACAAAGATGATAGAGGACCAGCTAGCTGAAGAAATATTAAAAGGAAATGTTTCTAAAGAGGACAATATAGTTATAGATTATAAAAATGATAAGTTGACATTTGATAAAGAACCTACGAGTTAAGCTTGTAGGTTTCCACTTTATATTGGAGGTTCTATGTAATGAAAAAGAAAACCATTTTTAAATGTACTAACTGTGGATATGAAAGTATTCGGTGGATGGGACGATGTTCTGAATGTAATTCTTGGAATAGTTTTGAAGAGATTGAGATAGATACAAAGGAGAAAAAAACTAAAGGAAAACATTTAGAAAAAAGAAAAGTTACACCAGTAAAGCTTTATTCAATAGATGTGGATACAAATAAAAGAATAAGAACAAGCATGGAAGAGTTCAATAGAGTATTAGGAGGGGGAATTGTAAAGGATTCAGTAACTATACTAACCGCTAGACCAGGAGCAGGCAAATCCACTTTGCTATTAGAAATATCCAATGATGTAGCAAATAAAGGCTATAATGTACTATATGCTTCTGGAGAAGAAAGCGAAACTCAGATAAGTGATAGAGCTAATAGGATATTAAAACAAATCCCAGAAGGTATTTGGATACTATCTGATACTAGTATGAATAGTGTATTAGATGCTATTGAAAAAACTGATCCTGACTTAATTATTATAGATAGTATTCAAACTTTTTCTTTGGAAGAATTTGATTCTAGGGCAGGCTCTCCTATACAAACTATTGAATGTGCCAATGTATTGGTAGATGTAGCTAAAAACCAAAATAGACCTAGGGCAGTAATAATGGTAGGACATATGACTAAAGCTAATGAAATGGCAGGTCTTAGAACTTTAGAGCATTTGGTTGATACGGTTTTATATTTAGAAGGAGAAAGTGATGAAGAATTAAGAACATTAATGGCTACTAAAAATAGATTTGGTAGAACAGGTGAAATAGGATTGTTTTCCATGACAGAAGAAGGAATGCTGCCAATAGACAATCCTTCTGAATATTTTATAACCAAGAGGGAACAAGGAAAACTAGTGCCAGGTTCTGCATTATCGGTAATAAAAGAAGGTTCAAGGTTAATCATAGTGGAGGTAGAATCCTTGGTATCTCATTCCTTTACTCCTTATCCCTCAAGAGTTGGGGAATGTTTAAGGAGGGACCAGTTAAGTACTTTAATATCCATATTGGAACAAAGAGGGAATATGGTCTTATATGACAAAAATGTGGTTATAAAAACCACAGGAGGATTAAAATTAAGAGAACAATCTGTAAATTTAGCAGTTATAATGAGTATAGCATCTTCTGTAATAAACAAAGGTATTCCTTGTGATGTAGTATTTATTGCAGAAGTGGGGCTTACTGGAGAACTAAAAAAAGTTCCCTCTATGGAAGCTAGAATTAGAGAATTGGATAGAATGGGATTTAGAAAGGTATATATACCAAAAAATAGTTTAAGAAAAAATGTACAATTTGAAAATATTAAGGTAGTAGAATTGAATACTTTGCAGGAAGTTATAAACCATGTTTTTTACAATAAATATTAGAGATAATATAGCTTTTTGTATTAGAATGTTAAATTAATCATATAATATCTTATGAAATAGATAAACTTGGAGGGTACTATATGAACATGGATTTATATGAAACTTTGAGGATTGTTGCACCTGGCACTCCTTTAAGAGAAGGACTTGATAATATAATAAATGCAAGAATGGGAGCATTAATAGTAGTAGGAAATACAAAGGAAGTATTGGATATTGTTCATGGAGGTTTTTATATAAATTGTGAATATACTTCTTCAAATATATATGAATTGGCTAAAATGGATGGTGCTATAATACTTAGCAGTGATTTAAAGCGAATTGTATATGCTAATGCCCAACTGCTTCCTTGTCATCATATTGATTCTAAAGAAACAGGTACCCGACATAAAACTGCAGAAAGAGTAGCTAAGCAAACCAATACTTTGGTAATATCTATTTCTAAAAAAAGGAATATAATAACTCTTTATAAAGGTAACTATAAATATATATTAAAAGATATTAATGAAATATTAAATAAAACAAATCAAGCAGTTCAAACTCTAGAAAAATATAGGAAGACATTAGATCAATTTATATATACTTTAACTACTGCAGAATTTCGCAATTCTACTACCTTGTATGATGTAGTAAAAACTATACAAAAGATGGAAATGGTTTTAAGAATTGGTAAAGAAATAGATATGTATATATCCGAATTAGGTGTAGAAGGAAGATTATTAAATATGCAAGTTATTGAATTGATGGATGGTATAGAAAAAGGTAGCATAAATTTAGTTAGGGATTATGTAAAAGGCAAACAGGATTATATGCATGTATACAATAAACTTAATAATTTAAGTTCACAACAGTTATTGGATTTAAATAAAATAGCTAATATATTGGGATACGATGATGGGCTTAAGACTTTAGATATAAAAGTTAATCCAAAAGGATATAGGATACTTAATAAGCTTCCACGAATTCCTAATTATGTAATCGAAAATGTAGTAGACTCCTTTGATTCATTTCAAGATATAATTAATGCTTCAGTTAATCAGTTAAATCAAGTAGAAGGAGTAGGGCAAATCAGATCAATGAGTATTGTGGAAGGGTTAAAAAAATATAAGGAACAATTTTATTAACCCTTCCATTTTTAATCTATTTAAGGCTGAAGATGCCCAGAGTTTTTATATTATTATATTCTTTTAATATAGCATCAGAAATATCTACATCAAATGTATTGCATAATGCTGCCAAATAAAATAGGTATGCACCTATTTCTTCTTCCAATATCTCTTTGCATCCAGGACACAGCTCACCTTCTACATGGCTTTCTAGATTATTTTTAATTTCTTCTAAAGAATCTAAATTGTAGTTTTGTTTTTTTGCAGTAATCTTAATACAACCACAGGAAGTGGCAGATTTGATCACAGCTCTATTAATTCTTGCAGTATACTCCTCTAGCTTTGTAATTATATCCAAGATGCTTTTATGCCTAATAAGTACATCTTCTACTTGATTTTGAAACTCATTCATACTTAATTCATTTTTAATATTAATCATATTTTCCTTTAAATTCATTTAGTCCACCCCTGTCACATGATTATTGATTCTAATTTTATTATACTGATAGGGACAAGCATTTGTCAAATATTTCTAAAGATATATTTTTTGGAAAAAATTTAAGAAATAGTTGACAAAGTAAATCTTATTGTGGTAGAATATATTCTTTACAATCTATACATATTATTGTATAATGTATATAATAGACAGTAGTATGGATAGGAGGTTGTAATATGTTTAATATTGGAGATAAGGTGGTTTATCCTATGCATGGTGCTGGGATAATAGAAGGAATTGAGGAAAAAGAAATATTAGGAGAAAAGAGAAAATACTATATAATGAAAATGCCAATTGGAGATATGAAGGTTATGATTCCCGTAGATAATGTAGAAGAAATTGGTATTAGAGAAGTAATAGATGACGAAGATATGGAAAAAGTGTTGGAAATTCTTAAAGGAGATCAATCTAAAATGCCTCAAAATTGGAATAGACGTTATAGACTCAACATGGAAAGAATTAAAACTGGAGATATATTTGAAATTGCGGCTGTAGTAAGGAATTTAATGATTAGAGATGCAGAAAAAGGACTTTCAACGGGAGAAAGAAAAATGTTAAATAGTGCTAAACAAATGCTAATAAGCGAAATCGTATTAGCCTCTGATTATGATCCAGAAGAAACTGAAAGAATAATTGATGAAGCAGTTAATTTTGAATAAATAAAAATAATATTATTTTTTTGGTTATATTATTTATTTTTATGGTAATAAATATAGTATAGGAGGTGAACTGATGATTGATAAAATATTAAGAGGAGCAATTAGTTTAATAGGTTTGCTAATTGGAATAGGTATAGTTACTGGATTTAAAGCTTTAGGAATATTAAATTTACCAAGTAAGGGTTGGATAAGTTTAGTAATCTATGCAGTTGTGGGCATAACATTTGGAATTATTTTTTTCTTATTGGCTCCAAAATTTATAAAAGGTGGTAGAAAATCTATTCAATTTTTTGAAGCAGAGCTTCAGAAAATGCCAGCTTATGAAATTGCATTGGGATCTATTGGATTAATAGTTGGGTTGATTATTGCTTATCTTTTAAGTCAACCATTTTATAATTTGGGCATTCCGTATCTAGGAGTCATAATATCAATTTTTCTTTATGCAATATTTGGTTATCTTGGAATAAAAGTTCCTACTAGAAAAAAAGAGGATTTTACTAATGCTATTGGGAATTTCAAAAAAAATAATAAAGATAGAGTAAAAACTAATTATAGATCTTGTCCTAAAATATTGGATACTAGTGTAATAATTGATGGCAGAATTGCCGATATATGCAGAACTGGATTTATAGAAGGACCATTGATAATACCAGAATTTGTTTTAGAAGAATTACAGCATATTGCAGATTCATCTGATGCACTTAAAAGGAATAGAGGAAGAAGAGGATTAGATATATTAAATAAAATTCAAAAAGAATTAGACATTGAGGTTATAATTCATGATAAAAAATTTGAAGAAGAAAAAGAAGTGGATACAAAATTATTGAAGCTTACTCAAATGCTTAAGGGGAAAATAATTACTAATGATTATAATTTAAATAAAGTGGCAGAAGTTCAAGGCATAGAAGTGTTGAATATCAATGAATTAGCTAATGCAGTTAAACCTATAGTGTTGCCTGGTGAGGAAATGGTAGTGCAAGTAATAAAAGATGGTAAAGAGTCTGGTCAAGGATTAGCTTATTTAGATGATGGGACTATGATAGTTGTTGAAAGTGGGAAAAAACATATTGGTGAAACTATAGATGTTTTAGTAACTAGTGTATTACAAACTTCAGCTGGAAGAATGATTTTTGCAAAGCCAAAGACTATGGCGGATAGAGCAGTTTAGGGTCAAGTAATTTGACCCTAATATTTTTGTGTGTTTTTGTGTATTATAAAAAAATTTTATAATTTATTTTTATATGCTATAATAAACAAGAGGTGAATTCAATGTATAGAAATCAATATATTTCAGCTATAATTGCAGCAGCTGGAATGAGTAATAGAATGGGAAGCAATATAAATAAACAGTTTATATTTGTAGATAATAAGCCTATACTTGCTCATACTATAGAAAAATTTGAAAAATGTAAATATGTAGATGAAATAATAGTAGTAGCTAGGGAAGATGAAATTGAATATTGTAGGGAAGAAATAGTAAGAAGATATAATTTTAATAAAGTAACTAAAATAGTTAGAGGCGGAAAAGAAAGACAAGACTCAGTATATAATGGTTTATTAGCTCTTGATGAGAAATGTGATATAGTTTTATCTCATGATGGTGCAAGACCCTTTGTAAAGATCGAAAATATTATAGACAGTATAAAGGCTACTTTTGAGCATGGTGCTTGTGTGGTAGGAGTGCCTGTTAAGGATACTATAAAGGTAGTAGGGAACAAAGGCAATGTAACAAATACTCCTAATAGAGATTTGTTGTGGGCAGCTCAGACACCTCAGTGTTTTAAAAAGCCTATAATAATGGAAGGTTATAAAAAGGCTATAGAAGGTGGATTTATGGGTACTGATGATGCTGGTTTAGTAGAAAGATTAGGCATAGAAGTGAAGATGATAATGGGTAGTTATGAGAATATAAAAATAACCACCCCTGAAGATCTTATAATAGCCGAATCTTTATTAAAGGATAGAAGCACTATATTTAATAGAATAGAGTTTGCGTTTCAAGGGAGATAGAGATAAAAGATGAGAATAGGAATAGGATATGATGTTCATAAATTAGTTAAGGACAGGAAACTAATCATAGGGGGAGTGGATATCCCTTATGAAAAAGGACTTTTAGGTCATTCTGATGCAGATGTATTGATTCATGCCATTATGGATAGTATATTAGGAGCTTTAGGACAAGGGGACATAGGAAAACATTTTCCAGATACTGATGATGCATATAAAGATATTTCAAGCATAGTATTATTAGAGAAGGTTTATGAAATTCTTTTAAAATCTAAGTACAAAGTTGGAAATATAGATTGTGTAATAGTAGCTCAAAAACCTAAGATGGAATCTTATATAGAAGCAATGAAAAACAATATTTCTGAAATTTTAAATATATCCTCTAAAAATATAAATATAAAAGCTACTACAACAGAACAATTAGGTTTTGAAGGAAGAGAAGAAGGTATCTCTGCTTATAGCGTGTGCTTATTATTTGAAAAATAAAAATTAGAGAAAGAATAATTTTTAACTTGTACTTGAATTTCACTTATGATATACTGTATGAACGAAGGATTTACAAGTTCATTATGAATATGCTTAGATAGAAAATAGTAGATATTAATGGTCTAAAGAGAGGAAATCATTTGGTGGAAGATTTCTGACCTTCTTAATATTGAACCCCTTCTAGAGCATTTAAGCTGAATTTAGTAGGCTTAAACGTTAGTCCCGTTAAGACTTCGAGTGGGCATGTATTTAAGCCTATTAGAGTGGTACCGCGAAAACTTACCTTTCGTCTCTATATTAATGGAGATGAAAGGTTTTTTTATTTAAATTTTAAAAAAACAATACTGTTGTAATTAAAAATGAGGAGGAGAATATTATATGAGAATGTCGAAACTATATATGCCAACTTTAAGGGAAGCACCTTCAGAAGCGGAAATTCCTAGTCATCAATTATTGGTAAGGGGAGGAATGATACGTAAATTAGTATCTGGTATATATTCCTATCTTCCCCTTGGATATAGGGTGATTAGAAAAATTGAAAATATAGTAAGAGAAGAAATGGATAATGCTGGTTCCCAAGAATTATTAATGTCAGCTATTCAGCCAAAGGAACTTTGGGAAGCTAGTGGAAGATGGGGAAATTATGGGCCAGAGATGTTTAAACTTAAAGATAGACATATGAGAGAATTTTGTCTAGGACCAACCCATGAAGAATATTTTACATTTGTTATAAGAGATGAAATAAAATCTTACAAGCAATTGCCTTTAAACCTATATCAAATTCAAACTAAGTATAGAGATGAAAAAAGACCACGATTTGGTCTTATAAGGGCAAGGGAATTTATTATGAAAGATGCTTATAGTTTTGATAGGGATATAGAAGGAATGAAAAAGTCTTATAAACAGATGTGGGAAGCTTATGATAAGATATTTACTAGGTTAAAAATAAAATATAAGGTGGTAGAAGGAGATTCAGGTGCTATGGGAGGCAATCAATCCCATGAATTTATGGCTATGTCAGAAGTTGGTGAAAGTTTAGTAGCTTATTGTAATAATTGTGATTATGCTGCAACTGATGAAAAAGCTAAAGTGGTATACCATGTGGAGAAAACAGATGAAGAGATGAAGGAGATAGAAAAGGTATATACTCCTGATGTTACCACTATTGATGATTTGGTAGAGTTTTTCAATATAGATGATAATAAATTTGGGAAGGCACTAGTGTATAAAGTTTCTGGTGAACCGGTAATAGCAATTATTCCAGGAAACAGGGAGCTAAATGAAACTAAATTATGCAACTATCTAAAGGTTCCAGAACATGAATTGGAATTGGCAGATGAGGAAACCATAAAGAAAATTACTGGAGCAGACAAGGGATTTACTGGACCAATAGGTTTAAAAGAAAATGTAAAGATATTGGTAGATTCTAGAATTACCCAGATGAAGAATATAGTAGTAGGAGGAAATGAAACCAATTATCATTTAATAAATGTTAATTATGGTAGGGATTTTACTGGAGAAGTAGTGGAGGACTTGCTTTTGATAGCTGAAGGGGATATATGTCCTAAATGTGGCAAATCCATACTATTGGATAGAGGGATTGAAGTAGGAAATATATTTCAACTAGGCACTAAGTATAGTGAAAGTTTAAAAGCTACTTATTTAGATGAAAGTGGTAAAGAAAAACCAATTGTAATGGGTTCCTATGGAGTAGGAGTATCTAGAACTATGGCAGCTATAGTTGAGCAGTACCATGATGAAAATGGTATCATATGGCCATTGGTAGTGGCCCCTTATCATGTTATAATTACCATCATAAATGTTAAAAACCAAGAGCAAAGGGAATTAGGAGAAAAATTATATGATCAATTGACTAAAAGGGGATTGGAAGTACTATTGGATGATAGAAATGAAAGAGCAGGAGTTAAATTTAATGACAGGGATTTAATTGGGATACCCATTAGGATAACAGTAGGTAAAAGAGCCAATGAAAATGTAGTAGAATATTCCTTGAGGAAAGATGGGAGAAATGAAAATATATTAGCAGAAGATGTTATGAGTAAAATAGAAGAGCAATTTAAAAAAGAAGGATTAAAGTTATAAAGGGCTAGTACTCTAGTCCTTTATTTATCTAACATCATTTTTAGATATTAGCTTGTATTATTTAAATTTATAAGGTATTCTATCTAAAGAAGCATTAAAAAAATAGGGGGGGGATATTAATGAAGACTAGGATAATATCTATAATTTTGATAAGCATTTTGATTATTTCTAGTATAGCATTTGCAGATGCAGAGACCCATCAGATAGTTGTAAGTTTAGGAAAGGATTTAACTCAAGAACAGCGAAAACAAATGTTAGACCAATTTGGTGTAGATGAAAGTGTAAAAATAATAGAAGTTACAAATGAAGAAGAAAGGGAATATTTAGGAGAATATATTGATGAAAAGATTATTGGTACTAGAGCTATATCTTGTGTATATGTAGAAAAACTTCCAGAAGGGGAAGGTATATCTGTAGAGTCCAATAATATTACTTGGGTTACTAATGATATGTATAGGAATGCATTAGTAACAGCAGGAGTCAAGGATGCAAAAATCAAAGTATCTAGTCCTTTCCCAGTATCAGGAACTGCAGCACTAACAGGAATTCTTAAAGCTTTTGAAGATTTGACAGGGAAAGAAATTACAGAAATAGAAAAAAAGGTAGCTAGTGAAGAAATAGCTAAAACTGCTAAGTTAGGTAATGAAATAGGTCGAGAGAAAGCTGAAGATTTAATAAGCAGTATAAAGATATATATAATAAATAACAATATAAAAAGCAAAAGATCTATAAAGGAAGTTACAGAGGAAATAGCGGAGGAGCTAGGAATAGAACTAACAGAAGAACAAATAGATGAAATAGTATCTTTAATGAAAAGAATATCTAAATTGGACTTAGATATTGATGAAATAAAAGAACAGCTTAAAGATTTATCAGGTAAAATAGATGAGGTTTTAGAGCAAAATATAGAAATTAGGTCCTTTTTAGAAAGAATATTAGATGCAATAGTTGGATTTTTTAATCGATTATTTGGATAATATAATTTATAATATAGAAACAATCAAACAAGGGGAGGTTATAGATTTGGAAGAAGTTAGAGTTAGATTTGCACCAAGTCCTACAGGTTATCTTCATATAGGTGGACTTAGGACTGCTTTATATAATTATTTATTTGCAAGGCATAATAATGGTAAATTTGTATTAAGAATTGAAGATACTGACAGAACTAGATATGTAGAAGGAGCTATTGAAAATCTAATAGAAGCTCTAAATTGGGCGGGTATTGAATATGATGAAGGTGTATTTTTAGAAGATGGGAAAATAGTTCAGAGAGGCCCTTATGGTCCTTATATTCAATCAGAAAGATTGGATATATATAAAAAATATGTAGATGAATTAATAGAAAAAGGGCATGCTTATTATTGTTTTTGTTCCAAAGAGAGATTGGATAAAGTTCGAGAAGAACAAAAGATAAAAGGATTAATTCCTAAATATGACGGATTTTGTAGAAACTTAAGCATTGAGGAAGCAAAAAAAAGAATAGCAAATGGGGAAGAGTATGTAGTTCGATTGAAATTGCCTCATAACAAGGATATACAATTTCATGATTTGGTAAGAGGGGATATAGTTATAAATACTGACGATATGGATGATCAAGTATTGTTAAAATCAGATGGATATCCTACTTACCATTTAGCTGTAGTAGTAGATGATCATCTTATGAAGATTACCCATATAATAAGAGGGGAAGAATGGTTGCCATCAACTCCAAAACATGTATATTTATATGAAGTATTTGGATGGGAAAAACCTACTTATGTTCATTTGCCTACAGTTCTTAATAAGGATAGAAAGAAACTAAGTAAACGTCACGGGGATGTTGCAGTAGAGGACTTTAGAGCTAAAGGATATTTACCAGAAGGATTAGTAAATTATTTGGCTTTAGTAGGCTGGAGCCCAGAAAGTAATGAAGAAATATTTGATATGGAAGGATTGATAAAGGAATTTTCTTTTGATAGGGTAGCCAAAACAGGAGGTATATTTGATAAAGATAAATTAGATTGGGTAAATGCTCATCATATAAGAAGATATGATTTGGATAAATTAACAAAGCTAGCTATTCCTTATTTAATAGAAGCAGGTTATATAGATGAAAAATTTGCAGAAGAAAATTTTGACTGGCTTAAAATTTTAGTTGATACAGTAAGGGAAGGAGTGGCAACTGTAGCAGAAATAGTAGATAAAGTTGATATATTTTTTAAAGATGAAGTTCAATTGGAAAGTGATGAAGCATTAGAAGTATTAAGGCAGGAACAAGTACCAACCCTTCTAAATGCTATTGAAGAAGAATTAGCTACAATAGATGAATTAGATGAAGAGTATGCTCGAGGATTTATGAAAAAGATACAGAAGAAAACAGGTATAAAGGGGAAAAATTTGTTTATGCCTGTAAGAATTGCTTTAACAGGGAATACTCATGGACCAGAGCTTGTAAATATTTTGTATCTTTTGGGGAAACAAGGGATACTAGATCGAATATCCTATACAAAGGAGCACTACTTAAAAGGTTAGATTAATTTTAAGTTAATTTAACATTATGTTAATATGAGGTTTATTTAATACTAAAATAAATTAATAATATAAATTACGGCGTTACATGTAGTGAAGCGAAAAATAGTTTTTTAATAGTAAATAAGTTATAGATTTGCCGTCTCTTGAATTGGAGGCGGCTTTTAAAAAAATGGGACAGTAAGGACTGTCCCTATTGTTCCAAAGAGAGGAGGATTTAGAGTGAAACTATATAATACTTTAACTAGAAAAAAAGAAGAATTTATACCAATTAAAGAGGGCAAAGTAACTATGTATGTATGTGGACCTACCGTATATGATTATATTCATGTAGGTAATGCACGTCCTTTGGTAGTATTTGACACCTTGAGGCGATATTTTATATACAAAGGATATAATGTGAAATATGTGGTAAATTTTACCGATATAGATGATAAGATTATAAATAGAGCTAATAAAGAAGGGACATCAACGAGAGAGATAGCTGATAAATATATTGAAGCTTTTTTAGAAGATGCAAAGGGATTAAATCTATATGAAGAAAATACAATTCATCCTAGAGCTACAGAATTTATAGACCATATAATTAAGTTTATTGAAGGTTTAATTGAAAAAGGTGCAGCTTATAATGTAGATGGCAATGTATATTTTAATATAAATAGTGCAAAGGACTATGGAAAGTTATCTAAAAAGAATATTGACGAATTAATATCAGGAGCTCGAATAGCAGTAAATGATGAGAAAAGAAATCCACTAGATTTTGTATTATGGAAAAAAGCTAAAGAAGGAGAACCTTGGTGGGATAGTCCTTGGGGCAAGGGAAGACCTGGTTGGCATATAGAGTGTTCTGTAATGGCTAAAGTTTTATTAGGGGATACTATAGATATTCATGCTGGTGGAGAAGATCTTCAATTTCCTCACCATGAAAATGAAATTGCCCAATCAGAAACCTTAACGGGGAAACCTTTTGCAAACTACTGGCTTCATAATGGAATGCTCACGATAGAAAATCAAAAGATGAGCAAGTCCTTAGGTAATTTTTTTACAGTTAGGGATATAAAAAAGGAATTTGATTTGGAGGTACTTCGTTTCTTTTTAATATCTGCTCATTATAGAAATCCAATCAATTTTAGTAGAGAAGTGATGGAACAATTAGAGAATGCTTTAGAAAGGCTATATAATGGTAAGAAGAACTTAGAATATTTGTTGGAAAAAGGAACAGATAGAGAATTAAAGGAAGAAGATGAAGTTATACTTAAGCAGATAAATATATATAAAGCTAATTTTATAGAAAGTATGGAGGATGACTTAAATACTGCAGATGCCATAGCTAGCTTATTTGACATAGTAAAATATTCTAATACTAAATTTAATGAAAGAACTCCTAAACATGTGATACAATATACTTATGATACATTAATGGAACTATCAAATGTACTGGGAATATTATCAAAAGAGGATGAAATTTTAGAAGAAGATATAATAAAGTTAATAGAAAAAAGAACTCAGGCAAGAAAGGATAAAAATTATGAATTGGCTGATAGTATAAGAGATCAATTAAAGAAAAAAGGTATCTTATTAGAGGATACTCCTGAAGGGGTAAAATGGAAAAGAATATAGAAAGGGGGTAAAGGCTTGAAAGTAGAATTATTAAGATATACTCAAGAAGGAGAAAAATTAGTTGCTTCGGCAGCTAAATTGTGCTATTCCTCTGTGGGAATTGGAGAGATAGAGGATAATTTAGAGGGCAAAAGCATAGAAAAATTTTTAGATATGTTAATGGATTTAGGGCATGAATCCCCCATGGAGCATGTAAGTTTTACCTTTGGAGTAGAAGGGGTATCTAGAACATTAACGCACCAACTAGTTAGACACAGAATAGCCAGTTATTCACAACAATCTCAAAGATATGTAAGACTAGAACAATTTGAATATATAATACCTCCATCTATTGCAGAAAATGAACAAGCAAAAAAAATATTTATAGAAGCTATGGAAAAAGATCAACAATATTATAATAGATTAACAGATATATTGTTTAATAAATATTACAACGATTTTATAAAACAAGGAGTAGGACAAAAAGAAGCTAAACGAAAAGCGGAAAAGTTGGCTATAGAAGATGCCCGATATGTGTTTCCCAATGCTTGTGAAACTAAAATAGTGTTCACAATGAATGCCCGTTCCCTATTAAATTTCTTTAGACTTCGTACATGCAATCGAGCACAATGGGAAATAAGGAATATGGCAATGGAAATGTTAAAATTAGTCAAGGGAGTATATCCTATTTTGTTTAAACATGCAGGTCCTGCATGTTTAAAAGGAGCTTGTCCTGAAGGCAATATGACTTGTGGGAAAATACTGGAAGTTAGAGAGAGGTTTGCTAATATATAAAAGTTAAACATATATAGAAAGTAGGAATCTATCATGAAGGAGCAATATATAGTTGGAAGAAATCCTGTATTGGAAGTATTAAAAACAGGAAAAGAAATAGAGAGGATATTTGTATTAAAAGGAGAATTAAAAGGTTCCATAAATAAAATTATAGGTATAGCTAAAGATAGGGGCATACCGATACAACAGGTAGACAAATCTAAACTAGATAATATATCCAAAGGAAGCGTCCATCAAGGAGTAGCTGCTTTGATTGCTCCTTATGTATATTCTTCTGTGGATGAAATATTGCAAAAAGCTAAAAAATCAAGCCAGTCTCCTTTTATATTAATACTTGATGGAATAGAAGATCCTCATAATCTAGGAGCTATAGTTCGTACTGCTGAATGTGCTGGAGTGCATGGAGTTATAATTCCTAACAGAAGAGCTGCTCAAGTTACAGAAGGAGTTTACAAAAGTTCAGCAGGTGCAGTGGAGCATATGTTAATTGCAAAGGTTAATAATATATCTGATACAATAGAATATTTAAAAAAGAAAGATCTTTGGATATATGGTGCTGATGTAGAAGGAGAAGATTATTATAATGTAGAATTAACAGGACCTATAGCATTGGTAATAGGTAGTGAAGGTAAAGGTATATCTAGATTGGTTAAGGAAAAATGTGATTTTTTATTAAAAATCCCCATGTTTGGAGATATTGCATCATTAAACGCTTCTAATGCCGCCTCAATACTTATATATGAAGTGGTAAGACAAAATCGTGGCAGGAAAAGACAGAAAACCTAAGGAATATTTATTTGTTGATGGCTATAACATAATCAATTCCTGGGAAAACTTACGGGAGTTGAGCAATATAAGTTTAGAGGTGGCAAGGGAAGAGTTAATAGATATAATGTCTGAATATCAGCATTATTCTGGGATCAAAACAATAATAGTATTTGACGCTCATATGGTAAAAGGAAACAGTGGGAAAAGAGAAATTGTGAAAGAAGTAGAAGTTGTTTACACTAAAGAGTACGAGACAGCAGATCAATATATAGAAAAGGTATTGGATGATTTAGGGAGAATAGAAAAAATTAGAGTTGCTACTTCTGATTGGATGGAACAACAGATAGTATTAGGCAGAGGGGGTACTCGGATATCCGCTAGAGAATTGGAGTTGGAAATAAAGGGGTATAAGAGAATGATAAGACAAAAAAGGAAGATAGAGAATGAAAAAAATGATATTTTATTGGGAAAATTAGATGAAGAAACAATAGAAAAACTTAACAAGTTGATTAAAAAAAAGGAATAGCTTGACTATTCCTTTATAATTAACTATAATTTAGTTAATTATGGCAATATCTTTTATCAAATACTGGAGGGGATATGTGGTGGGATTAGGGTTGTACAAAGATTTAGATATGTCTATCTATGATGATATGAAAGATGAAGATGTAGTAGAAAGAGCTAAAACTGGAGATCCCTTAGCATTAGACTATTTAATGTCAAAATATAAAAGTTTTGTCAAATTAAAATCCAGATCTTATTTTTTAATAGGAGCAGATAATGAAGATATTATTCAAGAAGGAATGATTGGTCTTTATAAAGCTATTCGTGATTATGATAAGGACAAGCTAACTTCTTTTAAAGCTTTTGCAGAACTTTGTATAACAAGACAGATAATTACTGCAATTAAAACGGCTACAAGACAAAAACATATACCATTAAATTCTTACATATCTTTGAATAAGCCTATATATGACGAGGAATCTGATAGGACTTTATTAGATGTAATATCAGGAACGAAAGTTACTGATCCAGAGGAGTTGGTAATTAGTAGTGAAGAATTGTGTTTTATGGAAAATCAGATGGTTGAACTATTAAGTGATTTAGAATGGGATGTACTTATGGCATACCTAGAAGGGAAAACATATCAAGAGATTGCCGATGAATTGAATAGGCATGTTAAAAGTATTGATAATGCTTTACAAAGAGTAAAACGGAAATTAGAGAGGTACCTTGAATTAAGAGAAAATTAATTTGGCTATTGACAATAAAATATGTTGGTAGTAAAATATGTTACAGTGGATACAAGATGCCCATGTAGCTCAGCAGGTAGAGCACTTGCATGGTAAGCAAGAGGTCACCGGTTCGAGTCCGGTCATGGGCTCCAAAATTAACAATATAGAAACACCAGGGGCAGTTTTCTTATAATCAGTTTTATAAATTACTATGGGAAAATTTGATTTACGAAAAAATAATTAAGGAGGAATAGAAAATGGCTAAAGAAAAATTTGAAAGAACTAAACCTCATGTAAATATAGGTACAATAGGTCACGTAGACCATGGTAAAACTACATTAACAGCAGCAATAACAACAGTATTAAACAAAAGACTAGGGGCAGGGCAAGTAATGAGTTATGACAATATAGACAAAGCTCCAGAAGAAAGGGAAAGAGGAATAACTATATCTACATCTCACGTAGAATATGAAACAGAAAATCGTCACTATGCCCACGTAGACTGTCCAGGGCATGCTGACTATGTAAAGAATATGATTACAGGAGCAGCACAAATGGACGGAGCAATTCTTGTAGTATCAGCAGCAGACGGAGCGATGCCCCAAACAAGAGAGCATATATTATTAGCAAGGCAAGTAGGTGTACCAAATATAGTAGTATTTTTAAACAAAGCAGACATGGTAGACGATGAAGAATTAATTGAACTAGTAGAAATGGAAGTAAGAGAACTACTAAGCGAATATGGATTTGATGGAGATAATACGAGTGTAATAGTAGGTTCAGCACTAAAAGCTATAGAAGACCCAGAAGGTCCATGGGGAGACAAGATAATGGAACTAATGGAAGCAGTAGATAGAGACATACCAGAACCAGAAAGAGAAATAGACAAACCATTTTTAATGCCAGTAGAAGACGTATTTAGTATAACAGGAAGAGGAACAGTAGCAACAGGTAGAGTAGAAAGAGGAGTAATAAAGACAGGAGACAGTGTAGAAATAGTTGGATTAAGAGACGAACCAAGAGAAGTAGTAGTAACAGGAATAGAAATGTTTAGGAAGATACTAGATGAAGCACAAGCAGGAGATAATATAGGAGCATTGTTAAGAGGCGTACAAAGAGACGAAATAGAAAGAGGTCAAGTACTAGCAAAACCAGGAAGCATAACTCCCCATACAAAATTTGAAGCAGAAGTATACGTACTAACAAAAGAAGAAGGTGGAAGACATACTCCATTCTTTGATGGATATAGACCACAATTTTACTTTAGAACTACAGATGTAACAGGAGAAATAAGACTACAAGAAGGCGTAGAGATGGTAATGCCAGGAGACAATGCTAAATTTACCATAGAACTAATAACTCCAATAGCATTGGAAGAAGGATTAAGATTTGCTATTCGTGAAGGTGGAAGAACTGTAGGTGCTGGAGTTGTTACTAAGATAATTGAGTAATGTAGGATAAATAAAGACCAGGTCTTTTGGCTTGGTCTTTTTTAAGGTTTTAGTAAGTTAATTTTATTGGTATTATTCTTAATATCTGGATAAAATTATAAAAAAGATAAGGAAGCTAGAAGGATTTTTTTATTGACATAATTTTTAATTTGTGATAGTTTATATTAAGTAATATAGTTTATATTAGTATATTTATGCCTGACGAAAATTCAAGTTTTTATATAATTTATATTTAGCGTAGGAGGTGTAGCAAATGAGGGATAGGATTATATTAGCCTGTACCGATTGTAAGCAAAGAAATTATACTACAACTAAGAATAAAAGGAACAATACAGAGAGATTAGAGATTAGGAAGTATTGTAAGTTTTGCAAAACCCACACTGTTCATAAAGAAACTAAGTAGTAAGAATAAATAAGTAAGGATGTGAGTTTATGTCAGCTCAAACTGGTGCAAAAAAAGGGAAAATAAGCACTTATTTTAAAGGTGTTAAAGCTGAAATGAAAAAAGTTATTTGGCCAAGCAGGAAGGAACTGATAAACTATACGGTTGTAGTGGTTTTAATCAGTGTTATTGTAAGTTTAATAGTATGGGTATTAGATTTAGGGATACATCGAATATTATCATTGATTATTAAGTAGCAAGAAGGAGGGAAGGACCATTAAAGGTCCAATAATATATGGTGGATAATAATGAAAGTAGAGCAGAGCGGGAAAAAAAGGCTAAATGGTATGTGGTTCACACCTACTCTGGTTATGAAAATAAAGTAAAAGCTACCATTGAAAAAATGGTTGAAAACAGGGGAATGATTGATGACATATTTGAAGTAGTAGTGCCTACTGAAGAATATATAGATACAAAAAGTAGTAATAAAAAGATTAAAGAAAGAAAACTTTTCCCTGGATATGTTCTTATAAAAATGATAATAAATGATGTATCCTGGTATCTTGTAAGAAACACAAGAGGAGTTACAGGTTTTGTAGGTCCAGGTTCTAAGCCAGTGCCATTATCAGATGAAGAAGTAAGAGCTTTAGGAGTACAAGATGTAACATTACCATCTATAGACTTAAAAGAAGGAGATTCTGTTAAAGTAATAACAGGACCTTTTGAAAATTTCATGGGAACTGTTGATAGCATTAATTTGGAAAAGAAAAAGATTAAAGTTTATATATCCATGTTTGGCAGAGAAACCCTTGTAGAATTGGATTTTGATCAGATAGAGAGGTTATAGTATTGCTTATAAAAGCTAATAAGCTTTTTATATAGATTTAATTTAAAACCACATATAGAGAGGAATTGAGGAGGTGGAATTAATATGGCTAAAAAAGTCATAGCTGTTGTAAAATTACAGATACCAGCTGGCAAAGCTACTCCAGCACCACCTGTAGGTACTGCATTAGGACCTCATGGAGTAAATATAATGCAATTTACTAAAGAGTTTAATGCAAGAACTGCAGATCAAGCTGGAATGATTATACCAGTTATTCTTACGGTTTACCAAGATAGATCTTTTACCTTCGTTACTAAAACACCACCTGTTTCAGTATTGATAAAGAAGGCTATAGGAATTGAAAAAGGTTCTGGCGAACCTAATAAAACTAAAGTTGGTACAATTTCTAAGGATAAAGTTAAAGAAATTGCTGAGATAAAGATGCCAGATTTAAATACAACAAGTATTGAAGCTGCCATGAGTATGGTAGCTGGAACAGCCCGAAGCATGGGTGTTGTTGTAGAAGACTAATAAAATTAAAATAAGTGGGAGGATATTCCGTTACAACCACAAGGAGGTATGCGATTATGTCAAAAAGAGGGAAAAAATATCAAGAAAGCTTTAAATTAGTTGATAGAACCCGTTTATATGATGTAGAAGAAGCAATAGAATTAGTTCAAAAAACTGCTAAAGCAAATTTTGATGAAACTGTTGAATTAGCAGTAAAACTTGGAGTGGATCCTAAACATGCAGATCAACAAGTAAGAGGTGCAGTAGTGCTACCTCATGGTACAGGAAGAACTAGAACTGTTTTAGTATTTGCTAAGGGTGAAAAGGCCAAAGAAGCTGAAGAAGCAGGAGCAGATTATGTAGGTGGAGAAGAATTAGTAGAAAAGATTCAAAATGAAAACTGGCTTGATTTTGATGTTGTAGTTGCTACACCTGATATGATGGGAGTGGTAGGTAAAATTGGTAGAATCCTTGGTCCCAAAGGGCTTATGCCTAATCCAAAATCAGGAACAGTTACATTTGATGTAGGAAAAGCAGTAAAAGAAATTAAAGCTGGTAAAGTTGAATATAGAGTTGATAAATCAGGTATAATACATGTGCCAATAGGAAAAGTTTCTTTTGGCATAGAAAAATTAAAAGAAAATTTTGCTACTATAATGGAGGAAATAATTAAAGCTAGACCAGCTGCTACAAAAGGTAGATATTTAAGAAGTATTACCCTATCAAGCACTATGGGGCCTGGTATAAAGGTTAATCCACAGCAATTAGTTGATAAATTTGTTGTAAAAAAAGAAAAATAAATTGTTGACAGAAACTATATTTATTGATATAATCTTTTTTGTTAATTAAATAGGCACCGTAGACAGTAGGAACCTATTGGTTTAAAATTATCCTACCGAGGTGAGATCGGAAATAAATTATTTTGAGATTAAAGGTCTCTCCATGTCTACGGAGAGACCTTTATTTGTTATAGCCTTTGGGAGGTGAAGTTATTGAAGGAGAAGGTTTTAGAAGAAAAGAAAAAAATAGTTGATGAAATAACTGAAAAAATTAATAAAGCTCAAGGCATGGTACTTGTAGATTATAGAGGGTTAAAAGTAGATGAAGTAACAGAATTAAGAAATAAATACAGAGAGGCTGGAGTTGATTATAAGGTATATAAAAATACCATGATGAGATTTGCATTTAAAGAGGCAGGTCTAGAAGAGTTTAATCAATATTTAACTGGACCAAATGCAATTGCATTTGGTTTTGAAGACCCAGTACAGGTAGCTAAAATTACTCATGAATTTGCAAAAAAACATAAGGAACTTGAAATTAAAGCAGGCATAATAGATGGTAAGATAATAAATGTAGATGAAGTTAAGAATTTAGCAAGCTTACCATCAAAAGAAATTCTTATAGCACAAGTATTAGGCGGATTAAATGCACCTATAGCAGGATTTGCTAATGTTTTACAAGGTACAATTAGAAAACTTGTATATGCATTAGATGCTATAAGAGAAAAACAAGAAGCACAAGGAGCTTAAAACTTAAAATTGAAAATATTTGGAGGGATATAAAAATGGCAAGTGAAAAAGTATTAAATTTAATTGAAGAAGTAAAGAGTTTAACAGTATTAGAGTTATCTGAATTAGTAAAGGCTTTAGAAGAAGAATTTGGAGTTAGTGCTCAAGCACCAGTTGCAACTGTAGCAGCACCAGCAGCAGGTGGAGGAGAAGCTCAAGAAGAAGAAAAGACAGAATTTGATGTTATATTGAAAGGACCAGGACAAGAAAAAATAAAAGTTATTAAAGCTGTTAGAGATATAACTGGTTTAGGATTAAAAGAAGCTAAAGATTTAGTAGACAATGCACCAAAACCAATTAAAGAAGGAATTGCAAAAGAAGAAGCAGAAGAATTAAAATCCAAACTAGAAGAAGTTGGTGCAGAAGTAGAATTAAAATAATTGATTATTAATATAAAAAAGGCTTTCAAGAAATGAGAGCCTTTTTTATATGATTTAAAAAAACACTTGACATAAAAACTACAGTATGGTAATGTATATAGATGCTATAATAAACGAAACTATGTGCCTTTCTGTATAAAACATCACTGATATGTCAATATTATAATATATTTACTTTGGCAATTTCCAAAAGTATTATATGCTTTTGGGTATTTTAGTTTAATAAGGGGTGAATTATTAATGGTACATCCTGTTAGATACGGAAAACGAGTCAGGATGAGTTATTCACGTATCAATGAAGTATTAGATCTGCCAGATTTAATAGAAGTTCAAAAAAGTTCATATGAATGGTTCCTAAAAGAGGGGTTAAGAGAAGTATTTGAAGATATTTCCCCCATACAGGACTATACGGGCAATTTAATTTTAGAATTTGTAGATTACTATATCGATGAAAACGAACCTAAATATAGCGAAGATGAAGCAAGAGAAAGAGATGCTAATTATTCAGCACCTTTAAAAGCAAAGGTTCGGCTTATAAACAAGGAAACAGGAGAAATAAAGGAACAAGAAGTATTTATGGGAGATTTCCCACTGATGACAGAGAAGGGAACCTTTATAATTAATGGAGCAGAAAGAGTTGTGGTAAGTCAATTAGTAAGATCTCCAGGAGTATATTATTCTGAAGAAATTGATAAAACAGGTCAAAAACTTTATTCTGCAACAGTTATCCCTAATAGAGGAACTTGGTTGGAATATGAAACAGATTCTAATAGCATAGTTCATGTTAGAATTGATAGAACACGAAAACTTACTATTACTACTTTATTGAGAGCATTGGGACTTAAAACAGATGCAGACATAATAGATATTTTAGGAGAAACAGAAGAAGTTTTAAAGACATTGGAAAAAGATAATACTAATACAGAAGAGGAAGCTTTAATTGAAATATATAAAAGATTGAGACCAGGAGAACCTCCTACAGTGGAAAATGCTAAATCTTTGTTAGATAGTTTATTTTTTGAACCTAGAAGATATGATTTAGCAAAAGTAGGGCGCTATAAATTTAATAAAAAATTGGCATTACGTAATAGAATAATAGGAAGAATAGCTGCGGAAGATATTTCTGATCCAGAAACAGGAGAATTGTTTGTAGCTAAGGGTGAGAAAATTACAAGAGAAAAAGCTATAGCTATTGAAAATAGTGGAATTAACAAAGTAGATATTCAGGTAAACAACGACAAAATTGTTCGTGTAATAGGGAATCACTTTGTTGATGGAAAAGCTTTCAATTTACCTTTTTCATTGGAAGAATTAGGTTTAAAAGAAAAGGTATATTATCCAATTATGAAAGAATTAGTAGAAACTTATAATGATCCAGAAGAATTAAAAGAAGCTATAAGAGATAGAAACAGAGAATTATCACCAAAGCATATAATTAAAGACGATATAATTGCAAGCATAAATTATCAGTTTAACCTATTCAGTGAAGTAGGGATGACTGATGATATAGATCATTTAGGCAATAGAAGAGTTCGTTCTGTAGGGGAATTGTTACAAAACCAATTTAGAATAGGTTTATCGAGAATGGAAAGGGTTGTAAGAGAAAGGATGACTATACAGGATGTAGATGTAGCTACTCCTCAAGCCCTTATAAATATAAGACCAGTTGTAGCAGCTATAAAAGAATTTTTTGGTAGCAGTCAATTATCTCAATTTATGGATCAAACAAATCCTTTAGCAGAGTTAACTCATAAAAGACGTTTATCAGCTTTAGGACCTGGAGGTTTAAGTCGAGAAGGAGCTGGATTTGAAGTAAGAGACGTCCATCATTCTCATTATGGTAGGATGTGTCCAATTGAAACTCCAGAAGGTCCTAATATTGGATTGATAACTTCATTAACTACTTATGCTAGAATTAACGAATATGGATTTATAGAAGCTCCTTATAGGAAAGTGGATAAAGAAAGAGGAGTTGTTTTAGATACTGTTGAATATTTAACTGCTGATGAAGAAGATGAGTTTGTAAAAGCTCAATCTAATGAGCCTTTAGATGAAGAAGGAAGGTTTATAAACCAAAGGGTAGTAGCTCGAGGGAAAAATGGAGTAATAGACATATATCCTGCTAGTGAAGTGGACTATATGGACGTTTCCCCTAAGCAAATTGTATCTGTTGGTACAGCTATGATTCCATTTTTGGAAAATGATGATGCTAACAGGGCATTAATGGGTGCAAATATGCAACGTCAAGCTGTACCACTTTTAAAAGCTGAAGCACCAATAATAGGTACGGGAATTGAATATAAAGCTGCAAGAGATTCTGGAGTGGTTATAATAGCTAGAAATTCAGGAACTGTAGTAAAGGTAAGTTCTGAGGAAATACTAATTGAAAGAGATGAAGATGGGCAAATAGATCGCTATAAGCTTTTAAAATTCAAACGTTCTAATCAAGGTACTACCATAAATCAAAGGCCAATAGTAGCAAAAGGTGAAAAAGTAGAAAAAGGTCAAGTTATTGCAGATGGTCCTAGTACAGATTTAGGAGAAATTGCGCTAGGGAAAAATTTACTAGTGGCTTTTATGACTTGGGAAGGATATAACTATGAAGATGCTATACTGATAAATGAAAAATTGGTAATTGAGGATACTTTAACTTCTATTCATATAGAAGAATATGAATCAGAAGCTAGAGATACCAAATTAGGTCCAGAGGAGATTACACGGGATATTCCCAATGTTGGCGATGATATGCTAAAAGATTTAGATGAAAGAGGGATTGTAAGGATTGGAGCAGAAGTAAAAGCTGGTGATATATTGGTAGGAAAGGTTACTCCTAAAGGGGAAACAGAGCTTACTGCTGAAGAAAGGCTCCTAAGAGCTATATTTGGTGAAAAAGCTAGAGAAGTTAGGGATACTTCTCTAAAGGTCCCCCATGGAGAGTCAGGAATAGTGGTAGATGTAAAGATATTTTCAAGAGAAAATGGCGATGAATTATCCCCTGGTGTAAATCAAATGGTTAGAGTTTATGTAGCAACTAAGAGAAAAATAAGCGTAGGGGATAAAATGTGTGGACGTCATGGTAATAAAGGAGTAATATCTAGGATATTGCCTGAAGAAGATATGCCTTATTTACCAGATGGGACACCAGTAGAAATAGTGCTAAATCCATTAGGAGTACCTTCCCGTATGAATTTAGGGCAAGTATTGGAAGTTCATTTAGGATTAGCTGCAAAGAAACTAGGCTGGCATGTAGCTACACCTGTATTTGATGGAGCTAGCGATCAAGAGATAATGGAAGCTCTAAGAATGGCAGGATATCCTGAAAGTGGTAAAATCGAACTTAGAGATGGAAGAACAGGAGAAAAACTAAATAATCCTGTTACTGTAGGTTATATGTATATGCTGAAACTTCATCACTTAGTTGATGATAAAATTCATGCTAGATCTACTGGACCTTATTCTCTTGTAACGCAACAGCCCCTTGGAGGTAAAGCTCAATTTGGAGGACAAAGATTTGGGGAAATGGAAGTGTGGGCATTGGAAGCTTATGGAGCAGCTCATACATTACAAGAGATGTTGACTGTAAAATCTGACGATGTAATAGGCAGGGTTAAAACTTATGAAGCTATTGTAAAAGGGGACAATATTCCTGAGCCAGGAGTACCAGAATCTTTTAAAGTTTTGGTAAAAGAGTTACAAAGTTTAGCATTAGATGTAAAATTATTAACTGAAGAAGATGATGAAATAGAGATTAAAGAATCCATAGATGATGATATAGATGATTTGGACTTAATGAGTGATGAATTAATTGATAATAGTCTAGATGATGAAGATGACGACTACGAAGAGCTAGATTAAATTATTAATTAAGAAGTTTTAAAGAATTTTTATAAACTTATTATAGAAAGGAGAGAAAGCTCCTTGTTTGAATTAAATACATTTGATGCAATTAAAATTGGTCTTGCATCTCCAGAAAAGATAAGACAGTGGTCAAGAGGAGAAGTAAAAAAACCTGAAACTATAAATTATAGAACATTAAAACCTGAAAAAGAAGGACTATTTTGCGAGAAGATATTTGGACCTACAAAGGATTGGGAATGCCATTGTGGCAAATATAAAAGAATTAGATATAAAGGCGTTGTTTGTGATCGATGTGGAGTAGAAGTTACAAAAGCCAAAGTAAGACGTGAAAGAATGGGGCATATTGAATTAGCAGCCCCTGTATCTCATATATGGTATTTTAAGGGTATTCCTAGTAGGATGGGCCTTGTATTGGATATGTCTCCCAGATCTTTGGAGAAGGTTTTATATTTTGCATCCTATATTGTAACAGATAGTGGGGATACTCCGCTTTATGAAAAACAGCTTTTATCTGAACCAGAATATAGGGAAGCAAAAGAAAAATATGGAAATAATTTTAAAGCTAAAATGGGAGCAGAAGCTATAAAAGAACTTTTAGCAAAGATAGATTTAGATGAAGAAGCAAAGGATTTAAGGCTACAATTAAAGGATGCAACAGGACAAAAAAGAGTAAGGATAATAAGAAGACTTGAAGTAATAGAAGCATTTAGACAATCAGGAAATAAACCTGAATGGATGATATTAGATGTAATACCAGTTATTCCACCAGATTTAAGACCTATGGTTCAGTTAGACGGAGGCAGATTTGCTACTTCAGATTTAAATGATTTATATAGAAGAGTTATAAATAGAAATAATAGATTAAAAAGATTATTGGATTTAGGAGCACCTGATATAATAGTAAGAAATGAAAAGAGGATGCTTCAAGAAGCAGTAGATGCACTAATAGACAACGGAAGAAGAGGTAGACCTGTTACAGGATCAGGAAACAGACCATTAAAATCCCTATCAGATATGCTAAAGGGTAAGCAAGGTAGATTTAGACAAAACTTATTAGGCAAGAGAGTAGATTATTCTGGACGTTCTGTAATAGTTATTGGACCAGAACTTAAATTTTATCAATGTGGATTACCTAAGAAGATGGCATTAGAATTATTTAAGCCTTTTGTTATGAAAAAATTAGTAGAAGAAGAATATGCACACAATATAAAATCAGCAAAACGCATGGTTGAAAGAATGAAACCAGAAGTATGGGATGTATTAGATGAAGTAATAAGGGATCATCCTGTTCTATTAAATAGGGCACCTACTCTTCATAGATTAGGGATTCAAGCTTTTGAGCCTGTATTGGTAGAAGGTAAAGCTATAAAATTGCATCCTTTAGTTTGTACTGCTTATAATGCTGATTTTGATGGAGATCAAATGGCTGTTCATGTACCTTTATCTATGGAAGCTCAAGCGGAAGCAAGATTATTAATGTTATCAGTAAACAATATATTGGCTCCAAAGGATGGAAGACCTATCACTACTCCAACTCAGGATATGGTTTTAGGCAGTTATTATTTAACAGCAGAAAATCCTGGAGAAAAAGGAGAAGGGAAAATATTCAAAGATTATGATGAATTGTTACATGCTTATTTTAATGGTGATGTAAGTATACATGCAAAGGTTAAAGTAAGGAAAAAATTAAATGAAGAAGATAGAGGACGTATTATAGAAAGCACTGTAGGAAGATTTATATTTAATGAACATATACCTCAAGATTTAGGATTTGTAGATAGAGAAAAGGATCCTTATTCTTTAGAAATAGATAGATTAGTAGATAAAAAAGCGTTAGGGGATATAGTAGAACGATGTTATAGAAAACATGGGAATATAGTAACTGCAGAAGTATTAGATCACATAAAGAAAATAGGATTTCATTATTCCACTATAGGTGCTATAACTATAAGTATGGATGACATTATAGTACCTGAAGAAAAAGAAAAATTACTAGAAAAAGCAGAAGAAGAGGTAGATAAATTTGAAAGATCCTATAGAAGAGGGCTTATATCTGATGAAGAAAGATATGAGAGAGTAATTGAAATATGGAATAGAACTACTGACAAAGTTTCAGAAGCGTTGATGGATGGGCTAGATCATATGAATAATATATATATAATGGCTCATTCAGGTGCTAGAGGTAGTAAAAATCAAATTAGGCAATTAGGTGGTATGAGAGGACTTATGGCCAGTGCGTCCGGAGAAACTATAGAAGTTCCTATAAAATCCAACTTTAGAGAAGGATTAGATGTATTGGAGTTTTTTATCTCAACTCACGGTTCAAGAAAAGGGTTAGCAGATACAGCCCTTAGAACAGCAGACTCTGGCTACTTAACTAGACGATTGGTAGATGTAAGTCAAGACGTAATTGTGAGAGAAGAAGACTGTGGAACAGAACAATATATAGTAGCTAAAGATTTTAGAGATGGGAATGAAATTATAGAAGAATTAAAGGATAGAATTGTAGGAAGATTTGTAGTAGAAGATGTAGTTGATCCAAATACTAATGAGATAATAATTAAAAAAGGTGAAATGATTACAGAAAGTATAGCAGAACGAATAGATAAAGCAGGTATAAAAGAAGTAAAGGTTAGATCTGTACTAACATGTAAAACACGTCATGGTGTTTGTGCAAAATGTTATGGAAGAGATTTAGCTACTGGATATCCAGTACATGTAGGAGAAGCAGTAGGAACCATAGCTGCTCAATCCATAGGTGAACCTGGTACACAGCTTACAATGCGTACTTTCCATACTGGAGGAGTAGCAGGGGCTGATATTACACAAGGTTTACCAAGGGTTGAAGAGTTATTTGAAGCAAGAAAACCAAAGGGATTAGCAGTTATATCTGAAATATCAGGAGAAGTAAGCATAAATGAAACTAAAAAGAAAAAGGAGGTTATTATAACCTCTAATGATGGAGATACTAAAACGTACAGCATTCCTTATGGTTCAAGATTAAAGGTAAGAGATGGAGATTTTGTTGAAGCAGGAGATGAAATAACGGAAGGATCAGTAAATCCTCACGATATATTAAAAATTAAGGGAGTACAAGGGGTACAAAACTATTTAGTAAGAGAAGTACAAAGAGTTTATAGATTACAAGGAGTAGATATAGACGATAAGCATATTGAAATAATTGTTAGGCAGATGCTAAGTAAAGTAAGAGTAGAAGACCCGGGAGATACAGATCTACTGCCTGGAAGCTTAGTTAATTTGCACGAATTTGAAGATGTAAACAAAGAGATTTCAGAAGCAGGAGGTAAACCTGCTATAGGTAGAAGGGCACTTTTAGGGATAACCAAAGCTTCATTAGCAACAGAATCCTTTTTATCTGCTGCATCTTTCCAAGAAACCACTAGAGTATTAACAGAAGCAGCTATTAAAGGTAAAGTAGATAAACTTATGGGACTAAAGGAGAATGTAATAATTGGGAAACTTATCCCTGCAGGTACTGGAATGAAAAGATATAAAAATATAGAAGTGGTATATGCAGAAGATGAAGATAAAGATGCAGATAAACAAGAAAACATAGAAGAAGATGAAAAAATAGAACTTATAGATAAAATTGATGTTGACAGTCAAAATATCTGATGGTAAAATGTATAAGTGCATTAATTGAGAGTGGACTCTTTGATAACATAAAGATTATGTGAACAGTGACTGTTCACATAATCTTTAAAAATGTTTAAAGGAGGAGGAAACTTATATATGTTAGATAAGCTTAATACTAATAATAAAGTAGTGGGTACTAAGCAAGTTAAAAGAGCATTATCTAATGGAGATGCAGAAATAGTGTATGTAGCCAAAGATGCAGATAAAAGAATAGTAGAAGATATAATTAAAGCTTGTGAAGAAAAGGAAGTTGAATTAGTATATGTATCTTCCATGAAAGAATTAGGTAAGGCTTGTAAAATAGATGTTAGTGCAGCAAGTGCTGCATTATTAAAATAAAATTTAAGTATAGAAGGAGGTGCAATTATGCCAACAATCAATCAATTGATTAGAAAAGGTAGGAAAAAGGTTGAATACAAATCCAAATCTCCTGCACTAGGTGTAAATTACAATTCATTAAAAAAGACTACTACTACTGTACATTCACCACAAAAAAGAGGAGTTTGTACAGCTGTTAGAACTGTTACACCTAGAAAACCTAATTCGGCTTTAAGAAAAGTAGCTAGAGTTAGGCTTACCAATGGTGTTGAGGTAAATGTTTATATACCTGGAGAAGGACATAATCTACAGGAACATAGTGTTGTTTTAGTAAGAGGTGGTAGAGTTAAAGACCTCCCAGGAGTTAGATATCATGTGGTAAGAGGTACTTTAGATGCAGCAGGAGTAGAAGGAAGAATGCAATCTAGATCCAAGTATGGGGCTAAAAAGCCTAAAAAATAATTGTGCTGAAATGCAATGGAATTATTCCAAATTTATATATATGCATTTATGTGCACAACGGCAGAATATTCACTGTCGAGTACCAATGAATATACTTTATATAGTTAAGGAGGGAAGTTGAGTGCCAAGAAAAGGTTATGTAGAGAAAAGAGAAGTAATGCCAGATCCAATATATAATGATATAGTTGTAACAAAACTTATCAATAATGTGATGCTTGATGGTAAGAAAGGTCTTGCTCAAAACATTGTTTATGGAGCTTTTGATTATATACAAGAAAAAACTGGCGAAGATCCCCTTGAAGTATTTTATAAGGCTTTAAACAATGTAATGCCAATATTAGAAGTTAAAGGAAGACGTATTGGTGGGGCAACCTATCAAGTTCCAGTAGAAGTTAGACCTGAAAGAAGAGAAACATTAGGTTTGCGTTGGCTTGTTCGTTATGCTAGATTAAGAGGAGAAAAGACTATGGTAGAAAGACTTGCTAAAGAAATAATGGATGCATCTAACAATACTGGTGGAAGTGTTAAAAAACGAGAAGAAGTTCATAAGATGGCTGAAGCAAATAAGGCATTCGCACATTATAGATGGTAATAAATAAAACAAAACAACAAGGGGGACTTATAAACAGGAAGGAGGAAATATTGTGCCCAGGAAATTTCAATTAGAGAAAATACGAAACATAGGAATAATGGCTCATATAGATGCAGGAAAAACAACTACCACAGAGAGGATATTATTTTACACTGGAAAAATTCACAAAATAGGAGAAACCCATGAAGGTGCTGCACAGATGGATTGGATGGAGCAAGAACAGGAAAGAGGAATCACTATTACATCTGCAGCGACCACATGTCACTGGAGAGATCACAGAATAAATATAATAGATACGCCAGGGCACGTGGATTTCACAGTAGAAGTTGAAAGGTCCCTTAGAGTTCTAGATGGAGCTGTAGCGGTATTTTGTGCAAAGGGAGGAGTAGAACCTCAATCAGAAACGGTTTGGAGACAGGCTGATAAATATAATGTTCCTCGAATGGCTTTTGTCAACAAAATGGATATAGTAGGAGCAGATTTTTTCAATGTAGTAGATATGATTAAAGATAGACTTAAAGCCAATCCAGTCCCCGTACAAATACCTATTGGGAAAGAGGATAATTTTGTAGGTGTAGTGGATTTAGTAAATATGAATGCTAGAATTTATAAAGATGATCTTGGTCAGAATATAGAGGTAGTAGATATTCCTGAAGAATTAGTAGATTTAGCAGAAGAGTATAGAGAAAATCTACTTGAAAATATAGCAGAATATGATGAAGAATTGATGATTAAATATCTTGAAGGAGAAGAAATAACTCCTGAAGAGATAACTAGAGCTATAAGAAAGGCGACAATTAAAACAGAGATCACTCCTGTTTTATGTGGTTCATCTTATAAAAACAAAGGAGTGCAACCTTTATTAGATGCTATTGTAGATTATATGCCTTCACCATTAGATATACCTCCAGTAAAAGGTGTATCAGTGGATTCCGATGAAGAATTAGAGAGAATTTCATCAGATGATGAACCATTTTCTGCACTAGCATTTAAAATAGTAACTGACCCATATGTAGGGAAACTTGCATATTTTAGGGTATATTCAGGTACCTTAAAAGCAGGATCATATGTTTATAATTCAACAAAAGGTAAAAGAGAAAGAGTAGGTAGAATCCTATTAATGCATGCTAACAAAAGGGAAGAAGTTGATGAAGTTTATGCAGGTGATATTGCAGCAGCAGTAGGACTTAAGGATACAGCTACAGGAGATACATTATGTGATGAAAAAAATCCAATAGTGCTAGAGACTATGGAATTCCCAGAACCTGTTATTGAAGTAGCTATTGAACCAAAGACAAAAGCAAGTCAAGAAAAGATGAGTACTGCATTAGCTAAACTTGCAGAAGAAGATCCTACATTTAGGACTTCTACAAATGAAGAAACTGGTCAGATATTAATTGCAGGTATGGGAGAATTGCATTTGGAAATAATTGTAGATAGACTTCTAAGGGAGTTTAAGGTAGAGGCCAATGTGGGTAATCCTCAAGTGGCTTACAAAGAATCTATTACAGTACCAGCAGAGGCAGATACTAAATATGTAAGACAATCTGGTGGTCGTGGTCAATATGGGCATGTTAAGATAAAAATTGAACCTCAAGAGCCAGGTGCAGGCTATGAATTTGTAAACAAGATAGTAGGAGGAGCTATACCAAAGGAATTTATACCAGCAGTAGATGCAGGTATTCAAGAAGCTATGCAATCTGGTATACTTGGAGGTTATCCAGTGGTAGATGTGAAAGTAACATTATTTGATGGTTCATATCATGAAGTAGATTCTTCTGAAATGGCATTTAAAATTGCTGGTTCTATGGCTTTTAAAGAAGCTATGGCAAAGGCAAAACCAGTTTTATTAGAACCAATAATGAAAGTAGAAGTAATTATGCCAGAAGAATATATGGGCGATGTTATAGGTGATCTAAATGCAAGACGTGGAAGGGTAGAAGGTATGGAGCTAAGAAATGGTGCTCAAGTAGTAAAAGCTTATGTACCATTGTCTGAGATGTTTGGGTATGCAACAGTTCTTAGATCCAACACTCAAGGTAGAGCTACTTATTCTATGGAATTTGATCATTATGCACCAGTACCAGATAACATTGCAAAAGAAATATTAGGAAATAAATAATAAAATAATTGAGGAGGAATAGAAAATGGCTAAAGAAAAATTTGAAAGAACTAAACCTCATGTGAATATAGGTACAATAGGTCACGTAGACCATGGTAAAACTACATTAACAGCAGCAATAACAACAGTATTAAACAAAAGATTAGGGGCAGGGCAAGTAATGAGTTATGACAATATAGACAAAGCTCCAGAAGAAAGGGAAAGAGGAATAACTATATCTACATCTCACGTAGAATATGAAACAGAAAATCGTCACTATGCCCACGTAGACTGTCCAGGGCATGCTGACTATGTAAAGAATATGATTACAGGAGCAGCACAAATGGACGGAGCAATTCTTGTAGTATCAGCAGCAGACGGAGCGATGCCCCAAACAAGAGAGCATATATTATTAGCAAGGCAAGTAGGTGTACCAAATATAGTAGTATTTTTAAACAAAGCAGACATGGTAGACGATGAAGAATTAATTGAACTAGTAGAAATGGAAGTAAGAGAACTACTAAGCGAATATGGATTTGATGGAGATAATACGAGTGTAATAGTAGGTTCAGCACTAAAAGCTATAGAAGACCCAGAAGGTCCATGGGGAGACAAGATAATGGAACTAATGGAAGCAGTAGATAGAGACATACCAGAACCAGAAAGAGAAATAGACAAACCATTTTTAATGCCAGTAGAAGACGTATTTAGTATAACAGGAAGAGGAACAGTAGCAACAGGTAGAGTAGAAAGAGGAGTAATAAAGGCAGGAGACAGTGTAGAAATAGTTGGATTAAGAGACGAACCAAGAGAAGTAGTAGTAACAGGAATAGAAATGTTTAGGAAGATACTAGATGAAGCACAAGCAGGAGATAATATAGGAGCATTGTTAAGAGGCGTACAAAGAGACGAAATAGAAAGAGGTCAAGTACTAGCAAAACCAGGAAGCATAACTCCCCATACAAAATTTGAAGCAGAAGTATACGTACTAACAAAAGAAGAAGGTGGAAGACATACTCCATTCTTTGATGGATATAGACCACAATTTTACTTTAGAACTACAGATGTAACAGGAGAAATAAGACTACAAGAAGGCGTAGAGATGGTAATGCCAGGAGACAATGCTAAATTTACCATAGAACTAATAACTCCAATAGCATTGGAAGAAGGATTAAGATTTGCTATTCGTGAAGGTGGAAGAACTGTAGGTGCTGGAGTTGTTACTAAGATAATTGAGTAATGTAGGATAAATAATATAAAATGGGTGGGGTACACCCACCTGTTTATTAAAATATAAAAACTAAGCATTGTTATAAAAAAGCTTGAGTTTTTATAGTATATACTATAAAATATAGTAGTGTTTTATTTTAGACATTGCGATGATACAAGAGGTTGCCCAGCACTCAATCCTATAAATAAATTGAATATATATAAGTTTTCAATCCTAATTTATTTAAGGGATTGAGTGCTGGGGAAATTTTTGTTGAGAATGTCCGGTTACAAATCGGGCGACTGGAATTGTCAAAAATGGCTAATGCCATTATATAAAAAACCATTACAACACACCCGGAGGTGTTTATCGACAATTCCATGTCGCATGTAATATGTGAACATGCGATAAAAGGAGGGAATTAAATGTCAAACAAAGGTAATCAAAAAATAAGGATTAGATTAAAAGCTTATGATCATGAGTTGTTAGATACATCAGCTCAAAAGATAGTGGAAACTGCAAAGAGGACTGGTGCAGATGTATCAGGACCAGTACCATTACCAACAGAGAAGGAAGTTATCACTATATTAAGATCAGTTCATAAGCATAAGGATTCAAGAGAACAATTTGAACAGAGGACTCATAAGAGATTGATTGATATTCTCAATCCAAGTCAAAAGACAGTAGATTCACTTATGAAATTAAATTTACCAGCTGGCGTTGACATCGAGATAAAGCTGTAATTTCTTAGAATGATTACTATAAGTAATCCGCTGTAAGATAATAGGAGGTGTAGAGATGAAAAATATATTAGGCAAAAAAATAGGAATGACTCAAATATTTTTAGAAGATGGAGCTGTAGTGCCAGTAACAGTTATAGAAGCTGGTCCTGTAAAGGTTATACAAAAGAAGACTGTAGATAAAGAAGGATATAATGCTGTTCAAGTAGGTTTTGAAGATGCAAAAGAAAATAGAGTAAATAAACCTTTAAAAGGTCATTTTGATAAAGCTGAAGTGGAATATAAGAAACATATAAAAGAATTTATTGTAGATAATCCAGATGAATTTGAAGTAGGACAAGAAATAAAAGTAGATGTGTTTGAGCAAGGAGATAAGGTTGATGTTATAGGCATATCAAAAGGTAAAGGAACTCAAGGACCAATAAAAAGGCACAATTATTCTAGAGGACCAGAAAGTCATGGCTCAAAATATCATAGAGCAGGTGGAGCAAGAGCAGCAGCTGCTGATCCAGGTAGAGTATTTAAAGGAACCAAAGGAATGGGGAGAATGGGTAACGAGAGAGTTACAGTTCAAAATCTTGAAATAGTAAGAGTAGATGTTGATAGAAATCTACTACTTATTAAAGGTGCGGTACCAGGACCTAAAGGTGGGCTATTGTTCATAAAAGAAACCGTTAAAAACAAATAGTAACACAGGGAAAGGAGGATATGATATGCCTAAAGTTAATGTTTACAATGTATTAGGTGAACAAGTAGAAGAGATAGATTTGAAAGACGATATATTTGGCGTTGAAGTAAATGAACACGTACTTTACGAAGTAGTTAAAAATCAATTGGCAAATAGAAGACAAGGGACTCAATCTGTTAAAACTAGATCAGAAGTAAGAGGTGGAGGAAGAAAACCTTGGAGGCAAAAAGGTACAGGTAGAGCCAGACAAGGAAGTATTAGAGCACCTCATTGGGTTGGAGGTGGAGTTACTTTTGCACCAAAGCCAAGGGATTATAGCTACAAAGTTCCTAAAAAGGTAAAAAGGCTAGCCATGAAGTCTGCTTTAAGCTCAAAGGTTTTAAACGATGAAATAATTGTATTAGATGAATTAAGCTTAAACGAGCCAAAAACTAAAGAAATGGCTAAGATATTATCTAATATAAACGCAGGCAAAAAAGCTCTTATAGTTATGGATAAAAAAGATACAAATGTGATTAAATCAGCTAGAAATATTCCAAATGTACAAGTAGCCTTTGTAAACACTTTAAACGTTTATGATATACTAAACTTCGACTCCTTTATAATAACTAAAGATGCAGTAAGAAAAGTGGAGGAGGTGTATGCGTAATGCGTAATCCATACGATATTATAATTAAACCCATAATAACTGAGGAAAGTATGGAAGATATGGCTTATAAAAAATACACTTTTAAAGTGGATAAAAGGGCTAACAAATCTGAAATAAAGAAAGCTATAGAAAAAATATTTGATGTAAAGGTTGAGAGTGTAAACACCATGAATATCCTTGGTAAAGAAAAGAGAATGGGAGTAAATGTAGGAAGAAGACCAAGTTGGAAAAAGGCGATAGTAACTTTAACAGAAGATTCTAAAGAAATAGAGTTCTTTGAAGGCATGTAGATAGTTTTAAAAGAAGGAGGGAATGAACAATGAGTATTAAAAAATACAAAGCTACTTCCCCAGCAATTCGTCAAATGACTGTTTCTACATTTGAAGAAATAACAAAAGATAAACCTGAAAAAGCATTAACTGTTAGTTCAAAGAAAACTGGTGGTAGAAATTATCGTGGCAAAATAACTGTCCGCCATAGAGGTGGAGGAGCTAAGAGGAAATATAGAATTATTGATTTTAAGAGAAATAAAGATGGAATACCTGGGAAGGTTGCAGCAATAGAATATGACCCAAATAGATCTGCATATATTGCACTTATTAATTATATAGATGGTGAAAAAAGATATATACTTGCACCACACGGATTAAAAGTAGGCGATATTGTAGAATCAGGAACAGATGTAGATATTAAAGTTGGTAATGCTTTACCATTAAAATATATTCCAATAGGTACTACAGTTCATAATATAGAATTAAAGCCTGGGAAAGGCGGACAATTAGCAAGGTCAGCAGGTTCAGAAGCTCAATTGGTAGCTAAGGAAGAAAAATATGCACAATTAAAACTTCCATCAGGAGAAATTAGACGGATATTATTAGATTGTCGTGCAACCGTAGGGCAAGTAGGAAATGTAGAACATGAAAATCTAGTGTTAGGAAAAGCTGGGAAGAAGAGACATAGAGGCTTTAGACCTAAAGTGAGAGGTAGTGCTATGAATCCAGTAGACCATCCACATGGTGGTGGTGAAGGTAGAACACCAATAGGTATGCCATCACCAGTAACTCCATGGGGTAAACCTACTTTAGGATATAAGACTAGAGCTAAGAATAAAGAATCCAATAAATATATAGTAAGAAGAAGGAAAAAATAGTAACGTTGGTATCTGAAAGGAGGATTAATAATGGGCAGATCTCTTAAAAAAGGACCTTTTTGCGATGAACATCTTTTAAAAAAGATAGAAGAATTAAATAAAAAAAATGAAAAAAAAGTAATAAAAACTTGGTCTCGCCGTTCAACTATATTTCCGCAAATGGTAGGGCATACCATTGCAGTTCATGATGGAAGAAAACATGTACCAATATATATAACAGAAGATATGGTAGGACATAAACTTGGTGAATTTGTGCCTACTAGAACCTTTAGAGGTCATGGTGAACGTGGAGAAAGAACTGAAGAGACAACTCAATTGAAATAGAGATAGAGGATAAAGGAGGGAGTCAGTATGGAAGCTAAAGCCATAGCTAAATATGTGCGAATTTCACCCTTGAAAGTAAATTATATTTGTAAAGAAATAAGAGGCAAACAAGTAGATGAAGCTTTAACAATCCTCAAGTTTACACCTAAAAAAGGTGCAAGGGAACTTGAAAAAGTTTTAGAATCTGCTATTGCTAATGCAGAGAATAATTTTAATTTAGATAGAGATAATTTATATGTAAAAGAAGCCTATGCTAATGATGGACCTCAGTTAAAAAGATGGAGACCAAAGGCTAGAGGTATGGCATATCCAATTTTAAAGAGGACTAGCCACATAGGAGTTGTTGTCGAAGAGCGAGAGTAGAAGGAGGGATAGTTAATGGGTCAAAAGGTAAACCCACATGGATTAAGAGTTGGAATCATAAAGGATTGGGATTCCAAATGGTATGCTGATAATAAAAATTTTGATGAATATTTAATAGAAGATTATGAAATTCGCAAACATATAAAAGAAAAATTATATATTGCTGGAATTTCTAAAATTGAAATAGAAAGATTTGCAAATAGAATAAAAATTACCATACACACTGCTAAGCCAGGCATGGTTATTGGAAAAGGTGGTTCTGGTGTAGAGGCACTAAGAAAAGAACTAGAAAAGATGACTGGTAAAAGTGTAATTGTAAATGTAGAGGAAGTAAAAGTACCAGAATTAGATGCTCAATTGGTTGCAGAAAACATAGCTAATCAGTTAGAACGAAGGGTATCTTACAGAAGAGCTATGAAACAAGCAATTCAAAGAACCATGAGAGCTGGTGCCGAAGGTATAAAGACTTCTGTATCCGGTAGACTTGGTGGAGCTGATATGGCAAGAACTGAAGGATATAGCGAAGGGACAATACCTCTTCAAACTTTAAGAGCAGATATAGATTATGGATTTGCAGAAGCAAATACAACCTATGGAAAATTAGGAGTAAAGGTTTGGATATATAAAGGAGAGGTTCTTCCTATAAAGAAAGAAGATAATGAATCAAAAAAGGATAATGAGGTAAAAGAAAATTAGTTTATAATGGCTGTAGGAAGGAGGAAGTAAATATGTTAATGCCTAAAAGAGTAAAATATCGTAGAGTTCATAGAGGTAGAATGAAAGGAAATGCAACTAGAGGAAATAAGATTATTTATGGAGAATATGGATTGCAAGCTCTTGAACCAGCATGGATTACTTCTAATCAAATAGAGGCAGCAAGACGTGCTATGACAAGATATGTAAAAAGAGGCGGAAATATTTGGGTAAAAATATTCCCAGATAAACCAGTTACAGAAAAACCTGCAGAAACTCGTATGGGTTCAGGTAAAGGCTCACCAGAATATTGGGTTGCAGTTGTAAAACCAGGAAGAATTTTATTTGAAATGGGTGGAGTATCAGAAGAGGTAGCTAGAGAAGCTATGAGATTGGCAGCACACAAATTGCCTATTAAGACTAAATTTGTTGCACGTGATGATAGTGGTGAAAAGGATGGTGAAGCTAATGAAAGCTAATGAAATTCGCCAAATGACAGATGCGGAGTTAAACTCAAAACTGTCAGATTTAAAAACTGAGTTATTTAATTTGAGATTTCAATTGGCTACAGGGCAATTGGATAATCCTATGAGGATAAAAGCAGTTAGGAAGGACATTGCACGTGTAAAAACTATTATGAGAGAACGAGAATTAGGTATAGGAAAGGAGGTCTAGCCTCATATGGAAAGAGGAAATCGCAAAACAAGAATAGGTCGTGTTGTAAGTGATAAGATGGATAAAACAGTAGTAGTTGCAGTTGAAACTTTTGTAACTCATCCTTTATATAAAAAACAAGTTAAAAAGACCACAAAATTTAAAGCTCATGATGAAAACAATGAATGTAATGTCGGCGATATAGTAAAGATAATGGAAACTAGACCATTGAGTAAAGATAAATATTTTAGAGTTGTGAATATAGTAGAAAAAGCAAAATAGTCCTTATACCTGGAAAGGAGGTATTCTAATGATTCAAACTGAAAGCCGATTAAAAGTTGCTGATAATTCAGGGGCAAGGGAGTTATTGGTTATAAAGGTACTGGGAGGTACTAATAAAAAATATGCTAATGTTGGAGATATAGTTGTATGTTCTGTTAAATCTGCAATACCTGGTGGTGTTGTTAAAAAAGGTGAGATAGTAAAAGCTGTAATAGTAAGAACCAAAAATGGTATTAAAAGAGAAGATGGAAATTATATAAAATTTGACGATAATGCAGCAGTTATTTTAAGAGATGATAATACTCCAGTAGGAACACGTATATTTGGACCAGTAACAAGAGAACTTAGAAGAAAAAATTTCATGAAAATAATATCTTTAGCACCAGAAGTACTATAGAGGAGGTGTAAAGTATGCATGTAAAGAGTGGAGATACTGTAATAGTTATTTCTGGAGAAGACAAAGGCAAAACGGGAAAAGTTTTAAAGGCATTTCCAAGAGAAAACAAAATAATTGTTGAAGGGGTAAATATGCTTACAAAGCATAAAAGAGCTCAAGGTCCAAATGATCAAGGTGGAATTATTCATCAAGAAGGTAAAATTGATGCTTCTAAAGTTATGTACTATTGCGGTAAAGATAAAGCCGGTGTTAGAGTAGGCTATAAATTTTTAGAGGATGGAACTAAGGTTAGGATATGTAAAAAATGTGGAGAAGTATTGGATAAATAATGTACCATTGAAAGGAGGTAATAGGAATGACTTCCAGATTAAAAGAAAAATACCAAAACGAAGTTATACCAGCTTTAATGGAAAAATTTCAGTATAAAAGCGTAATGGAAGTTCCAAGACTTGAAAAGATAGTGATAAACATGGGAGTTGGAGAAGCAAAAGATAACCCAAAGGCACTGGAAAGTGCTGTTAAAGAGTTAGCACTTATTTCAGGACAAAAACCAATTGTAACAAAGGCTAAAAAATCCATAGCTAATTTTAAAATTAGACAAGGAATGAATGTAGGAGCTAAAGTTACATTAAGAGGAGAAAGGATGTACGACTTTTTAGATAAACTTATGAATATTTCTCTACCTAGAGTTAGAGACTTTAGAGGTGTAAATCCTTCATCTTTTGATGGTAGAGGTAATTATGCATTAGGTATAAAAGAACAATTAATATTTCCAGAGATTGATTATGACATGGTAGATTCCGTAAGAGGATTAGATATAGTTATAGTTACGACGGCTAATACAGATGAAGAAGCAAAGGCATTTCTAGAACTTATGGGTATGCCTTTTAGAAAGTAAGAAGGAGGGAAGGTATTTTGGCAAAAAAATCTTTAATTGCTAAACAAAAAAGAAAAGCAAAATTTAGCACTAGAGAATATAACAGGTGCAAAATATGCGGAAGACCTCATGGATATTTGAGAAAATACGGTGTGTGCCGTATTTGTTTTAGAGAATTAGCATATAAAGGTCAAATTCCTGGAGTTAAAAAAGCAAGCTGGTAATGGTATAGTTATGAAAGGAGGTAGCTTGATATGATGACTGATCCAATTGCAGATATGTTAACTAGAGTAAGGAATGCAAACAATGCAAAACATGATACTGTGGATATTCCTGCCTCAAACATAAAAAAAGAGATAGCTCAAATCCTACTAGATGAAGGTTTTATAAAAGGATTTGATGTAATAGATGACGGAAAACAAGGAATAATTCGAATAGAGCTAAAATATGGTAACAATAATCAAAAGGTAATTAGCGGAGTTAAAAGGATTTCCAAACCAGGTCTAAGGGTTTATGTTAAAAGTAATGAAATACCTAGAGTATTAGGTGGTCTTGGAATAGCAATTCTTTCAACTTCTAAAGGGATAATGACTGATAAAGAAGCTAGGCGTGAAGGTGTAGGCGGAGAAGTTATTTGTTACGTATGGTAAGATAATGTTTAATCTACAGGAACAGGAGGTGCACTTATGTCAAGAATAGGATTAAAACCAATAGATATTCCAAACGGAGTGGAAATTAAGATAGATGATAAAAATTATGTGGAAGTAAAGGGACCAAAGGGTAAAGTATCCCAACAATTGAGCCCAGAAATGGAAATAAAAATAGAAGACAATAAAATATTTGTAAATCGTCCAACTGAAAATAAAAGACATAAATCTTTACATGGTCTAACTAGAACCTTGATTGCTAATATGATAGAAGGAGTAACAAAAGGTTATTCCAAAACTTTATTAATTCAAGGTACTGGATATAGAGCACAAAAGCAAGGGAAGAAATTAATTTTAAATTTAGGATATTCCCATCCAATAGAATTGGAAGATCCAGAAGGAATAGAAGTAGAGGTACCTCAAGCTAATCAAATAATAGTTAGAGGTGCAGATAAACAACAAGTGGGAAATTATGCTGCTGTAATTAGAGACTATAGAAAACCTGAGCCATATAAAGGTAAGGGAATTAGATATGCTAAGGTAAGGGAATTAGATATGCTGATGAAGTTGTAAGACGTAAAGTTGGTAAGATAGGTAAGTAGAAGGGAGTGAGCAAAGTTGCTAAAAAAAATTAACAGAAATGAAGCAAGAAAGATTAGGCATGCAAGAGTTAGAAAAAAAATTTATGGTACTCCTGAAAGACCAAGATTAAATGTATATAGAAGTAATAGTCATATATATGCGCAAATTATTGATGATACAAATGGTCATACATTGATTTCAGCTTCAACATTAGATAAGGAATTAAAAGAAAAATTATCATCTACTGGCAATAAAGAAGCAGCTAGACTTGTAGGTGAGTTAATAGGTAAAAGGGCTTTAGAAAAAGGAATAGAACAAGTGGTATTTGATAGAGGCGGATATAAGTATCATGGAAGAGTTAAAGAACTTGCAGAAGGTGCTCGTGAAGCTGGTCTTAAATTTTAAGAAAAGGAGGGAAATAGATGGAGCGCGTGTATGTAGATCCTAGTGAATTGGATTTAAAAGAAAGAGTAGTAAATATAAATCGTGTAGCAAAAGTGGTAAAAGGTGGTAGAAACTTTAGATTTAGTGCTTTAGTAGTTGTGGGAGATGAAAACGGTCATGTAGGTGTAGGAATGGCTAAAGCACTTGAAATACCAGAAGCTATAAGGAAAGCCATTCAAGATGCTAAAAAACATGTTATAGAAGTTCCTCTTATTGGAACTACAATACCTCATGAGATAATAGGCGAATTTGGAGCAGGTAGGGTTTTATTAAAACCATCTAAAGAAGGTACTGGAGTTATCGCAGGAGGTCCAGTTCGTGCAGTGTGTGAGTTGGCTGGAATAAGGGACATAAGAACAAAATCCTTAGGTTCTAACAATCCAAGAAACGTAGTTAATGCAACTATGGATGCATTGATGAATTTGAAAAGGCCTGAAGATGTAGCAAAACTAAGAGGGAAAACTGTAGATGAAATATTAAGTTAGGGGGGAGTAGAATGGCTAAAATCAAGATAAAATTGGTTAAAAGCACTATTGGGAAACCAGAAAAACATAGGAAAATTATTGAAGCTCTTGGACTAAGAAAAATTGGTCAAATAGTAGAAAAAGAAGATACCCCTCAGATAAGAGGTATGATAGATAAAGTAGACTATATGGTAGAAGTAATAGAATAATCATTGAGGAGGTGTACCTATGAAATTAAATAATTTAAGGCCCCAAGCTGGTGGCGGTACAAAAAAAGCAAAAAGAGTTGGTAGAGGAACTAGCTCAGGTCATGGTAAAACATCTGGAAGAGGGCATAAAGGTCAAAAATCAAGATCTGGTGGCGGAGTACGTCCAGGTTTTGAAGGTGGACAAATGCCTTTAATCAGAAGAATGCCTAAACGAGGATTTACTAATATATTTGCTAAGCAATATGCTATAGTAAATATTGAGGATTTAAATAGATTTGATGAAAATACTATAGTGACTCCAGAATTATTAATTGATGAAGGAGTAGTAAAAAAAGGTAAAGCAGTAGATGGCATAAAAGTGCTAGGGAATGGAGAGTTAACTAAAAAATTAACTGTAAAAGCCCATAAATTCAGCAAAACTGCTGCTGAAAAAATAGAGGCTGCAGGGGGAAAGGTAGAGGTGATATAGATGCTTTCAACCTTGAAAAATGCTTGGAAGATACCAGAAATTAGGAAAAGAATCATCTTTACAATATTAATGTTATTGGTAATTAGATTGGGATCAGCTGTTCCAGTTCCATATATGGATAAGAATGTTATAAAAGAGATATTTGAAATGGGGCAAGTTGGAGTATTAGAATTTCTAGATTTAATGGCAGGTGGAACTTTTAGTAACTTTAGTATATTTGCATTAAACATATATCCATACATTACTGCATCTATTATTATTCAACTTCTAACGATTGCTATACCAAAATTAGAGGAAATAGCAAAGGAAGGCGAAGAAGGAAGAAAAAAAATTGCTCAATGGACCAAATATGGAGCTATAATATTAGCTTTAATACAAGCTATAGCAATGACTAGAGGATTCTTTTATCAGGCTTTACAAGCAAAAGGTTTCTTACAAAATAGCATAGTTATAATATCTCTAATAGCTGGAACATCCTTTTTAATATGGATAGGAGATCTTATTACAGATAAAGGTATTGGTAATGGTATTTCTCTTATCATATTTGTTGGTATAATATCAAGGATTCCTTTAGAGATAGTTAAATTTGTAGAGTTAGTTAGTGTTGGAGCTTTAAGTCCAATTAAGTTGATTTTATTTTTAGTAGTAGCATTAGTGATAATAGCTATAGTAGTAGCATTACAGGAAGGGGAAAGAAGAATACCAGTACAATATGCTAAAAGGGTAGTAGGAAGAAAGATGTATGGTGGGCAAAGTACCCATATACCTTTAAAGGTATCTATGTCAGGAGTTATTCCTGTAATATTTTCAACATCTTTGTTGGCTTTTCCGCAAACTATAGCTTTATTCTTTAAAGGAGAGCCATCAGAATGGATAACTAAGTATTTAACAGTACAAGGGACTGTAGGAATATGGGTATATTCTATACTAAATGTATTGTTGATCATATTCTTTACGTATTTTTATACTGCTATTCAATTTAATACAGTTGAATATGCAAAGAATTTGCAACAATATGGAGGATTTATTCCTGGTATTAGACCTGGAAGACCTACAGCGGAATATTTAGATAAAGTAATATCAAGGATAACCTTTGTAGGAGCTATATCCCTTGCACTAATAGCATCACTACCAATTATATTATCTCACATATTTAAGTTGAATATCAATTTTGGTGGTACAGCTATAATAATTGTAGTAGGGGTAGTATTGGAAACTGTAAAACAGATTGAATCTCAAATGATGATGAGACATTATAAAGGTTTCTTGAAATAAACTATAGGAGTGATTTAATTGAGATTAATATTACTTGGGCCTCCAGGTGCAGGCAAAGGAACTCAAGCATCAGCTATAGTTAAGAAATATAATATACCTCATATATCAACAGGAGATATATTTAGAGAAAATATAAAAATGGGAACAGAATTAGGTAAAAAAGTTAAAGAGTATATGGATAAAGGCTTATTGGTTCCAGATGATATAGTAGTATCTATAGTAAAAGACAGAATACTGAAAGATGATTGTAAAGATGGTTTTTTACTAGACGGCTTTCCAAGAACAGTAAATCAAGGAGAGGCTTTAGATAAAGAACTTTCTAATATGGGTTTAAAATTAGATAAGGTAATAAATTTAAATGTAGAAAAGGAAATATTGATTGAAAGAATTACAGGAAGACGAATTTGCAAGGATTGTGGTGCAACTTACCATATTAAATTTAATCCTCCAGCAAAGAAAGGAATCTGTGATAATTGTGGAGGTAAACTCTATCAAAGAGAAGATGACACACAGGAGACAGTAGAAAAAAGAATTGAAGTTTACCAACAACAAACTAAGCCTTTAATTGATTATTATACTAAAAAAGGGTTAATATTAAATATAGACGGTTCTAAAGCAATAGATGAAATATTTGAAGCAATAGTTAAAGCTTTAGAAGGATAGCTATAGAGAAAGGCATTAGGCCTTTCTCCTGATTGAAATAAGTTCCCAATAAAGAGGTGAACTCTATGGATTCAACTAGCGACATAACCATTGGACAGGTGGTTAAGTCGAGAGCCGGGAGAGATAAAGGTAGAATTTTCTTAGTATTAAGTATTGTAGACGACCAACATGTTTTAATAGTAGATGGTGATCTAAGAAAGCTTGATAAACCTAAGAAGAAGAAGATAAAACATTTAACAGTTTACAACACTGTATTACCTGAATTAAAATACAAGTTGGATAATAATATAAAAATAAATAATGCTTATATTAGAAAATTGTTAGAACCTTTCAATAAGAATTTTTGAAAACGGTGAAATAGGAGGTTCGATAACTTAATGTCTAAAAAAGATGTAATAGAAGTGGAGGGTACTGTTGTAGAGGCCCTGCCAAATGCTATTTTTAAGGTGGAATTGGAAAATGGGCACGAGATATTAGCTCATATTTCTGGAAAATTGAGGATGAACTATATAAGAATACTTCCTGGAGACAAGGTAGTAGTAGAATTATCGCCCTATGACTTATCTAGGGGGCGAATAACCTGGCGAAAGAAGTAGCATAGGAGGGGATTTAGATGAAAGTGAGACCATCAGTAAAAAAGATGTGTGAAAAATGTAAAGTTATTAGACGAAAAGGAAAAGTAATGGTAATTTGCGAAAATCCTAAACATAAACAAAGGCAAGGTTAGATAATTAGGAGGTGTAATTAGTAATGGCGAGAATTGCAGGTGTTGATTTACCAAGAGACAAAAGAATTGAGATTGGTTTAACCTATATTTATGGAATAGGCAGATCTAGATCTAATGAAATATTAAAAAAAGCAGGTATAGATCCAGATACTAGAGTTAAAGATTTAACTGAAGCAGAAATTAATACTCTAAGAAATATAATAGATGAATATAAAGTTGAAGGTGATCTTAGAAGAGAAGTTGCAATGAATAAAAAGAGGTTAAGAGAAATCAATTGCTATAGAGGAATGAGACAAAGAAAAGGACTTCCATCAAGAGGGCAGAGAACTAGGACAAATGCAAGAACATGTAAAGGTCCTAGAAAACAAATTGGTAAAAAAGCTAAGAAGTAGAGATAAAGGAGGGAAGCTAAGTGGCAGTTAAAAAAGTAAAAACTAAAAAAGGCAAAGCTACTCGTGTTAGAAAAAGAGAACGTAAAAATATAGAGAGAGGTCAAGCTCATATTATTTCAACATTTAACAACACCATGGTTAGCCTTACCGATATGCAAGGCAACGTTATTTCTTGGTCTAGTGCAGGACAATTAGGTTTTAAAGGTTCAAGAAAATCTACACCTTTCGCAGCACAACAAGCTGCAGAAGAAGCTGCAAGAAAGGCTATGGAACATGGTTTAAAAACAATAGAAGTATATGTAAAAGGGCCAGGTGCTGGAAGAGAAGCGGCAATAAGATCTCTTCAAGCAGCAGGTTTGGAGGTAAGCTTAATAAAAGATGTAACTCCAATTCCACACAATGGTTGTAGACCACCAAAACGTAGAAGAGTTTAATATAGGAGGTGTGAATATATGTCTAGATATACAGGACCAGTATGTAGATTATGTAGAAGAGAAGGTCAAAAATTATATTTAAAAGGAGATAAATGCTATACTGATAAATGCCCAATGTCCAAGAGAAATTATATACCAGGGCAACATGGGCGATCCAGAAAAAAATTAACAGAATATGGATTACAGTTAAGAGAAAAACAAAAAGTGCGTAGATTTTATGGGATTCAAGAATCTCAAATGAGAAAATACTTTGATATGGCTGACAAAATGCACGGTATTACAGGTGAGAACTTATTGAAGTTATTAGAATTAAGAATGGATAATGTAGTATATAGGATGGGATTTGCTTCCTCTAGAGCAGAGGCAAGACAGTTAGTTACCCATGGACATTTTACTGTTAATGGAAAAAAAGTTGATGTACCATCATCTATATTAAAAGTGGGTGATGAAATAGAAGTTAAAAGTAGAAGCAAAAATAGTCCTAAATTTAAGGAGCTTATAGAAAACCATAGAGGAAGTACAGTTAGTTGGTTAGATGTTAGTCCTGAAGAAATGAAGGGTAAGATTATAGCTGAACCATCTAGAGAAGATATTGACATTCCAGTAGAAGAACACTTAATCGTTGAGTTGTATTCTAAATAATAGTAATAATATATTAGAATCAGTTGCCCTCGTCCTTTGATAATATAAAAAACAAGGAGGGTTAATGTTAAATGATAGAGATTGAAAAGCCAAATATAGAGATTGTTGAAGTGAATGAAGATAACACTTATGGTAAGTTTGTAGTAGAACCTCTTGAAAGGGGATATGGTACTACCTTAGGTAATAGCTTAAGACGTGTATTATTATCATCATTACCTGGGGCAGCTGTATCTTCTGTAAGTATTCAAGGGGTATTACATGAGTTTTCAACGGTACCAGGTGTATTAGAAGATGTTCCTGAGATAATATTAAATATAAAGGATATAGCAGCTAAAATATATTCTGATGAACCAGTGACCTTAAGATTAGAAGCTAAAGGACCAAAAGTTGTTACAGCTGGAGATATCATTACAGGTCCTGATGTAGAAATACTAAACAAGGATTTATATATAGCTACCATCAATGAAGATGGAGAGTTATATATGGAAATGGAAATGATAAAAGGTCGAGGTTATAGTGTAGCTGAAAGGAATAAAAGAGAAGGTCAACCAGTAGGGGTTATTCCTGTGGATTCTTCATTTACTCCTGTTAAGAAGGTTAATTTTTTAGTTGAAAACACTAGAGTAGGACAAATTACGGATTATGACAAATTAACCCTAGAAGTATGGACAGATGGTACTTTAACTCCAGAAGAAGCTACTTCATTAGGTGCAAAGATACTTACCGAACATTTGAATTTATTTATTAATTTAACAGAACATGTAAATGACGTAGAAATAATGGTAGAAAAAGAAGAAGATGAAAAAGAAAAGGTATTAGAAATGACAGTAGAAGAACTAGATTTATCAGTTCGAAGTTATAACTGTTTAAAGAGAGCAGGTATCAATACAGTAGAAGAATTAACTCAAAAAACAGCAGAGGATATGATGAAGGTAAGAAATCTTGGTAAAAAATCCCTTGAGGAAATTCAAAACAAACTAGCTGAATTAGGTTTATCTTTAAAGGAAAGTGATGAATAGTAAGAAGGATATGAAGGAGGGATAAATATGGCTACATTGAGAAAACTTGGTCGCCCTACTGCTCATAGGAAAGCGATGCTTAGGAATCAAGTAACATCTCTTTTTAGAAATGGTAGGATAGAGACTACTGTTCCTAGAGCAAAAGAAACTCAAAGAATGGCTGAAAAAATGATTACTCTTGCTAAAAGAGGAGATTTACATGCACGAAGGCAAGTATTAGCTTATATATATGATGAAGATGTGGTAACTAAATTATTTGAGGAAATTGCACCAAATTACTCTGAAAGGGATGGAGGATATACTAGAGTATTGAAACTAGGACCTCGCAGAGGAGATGGTGCGGAAATAGCCATTATAGAATTGGTATAAGAAGTTGGGGATTAAGTAGGGGAGACCTTTGGTCTCCTTAAGCAATTACTTAGTCCCTAATTTAATTTTATTTCATATACATTGATTAAAGCATATCCTTATGTTATATTATTTATGGAAATAAATAAAAGTTAGGGGATAGAAATGGCAGAAGAAATGATAAAGATTGAAAATGTAACTTATGAATATAACTCTTATAACTCCTTAGGAGAAGAAGATAAATTGATAGCTATTAAAGATATAAATATCTCCATAAAAAAAGGAGAGCATTTAGTAATTCTTGGGCATAATGGCTCAGGGAAATCTACTCTAGCTAAGCTCATGAATGGACTTTTATTACCTACCAAAGGGGATGTATATGTTAATGGTATGAATACTAAAGATGAAGATAAAATTTGGTATATAAGAGAAACAGCAGGTATGGTATTTCAAAATCCTGATAATCAACTAGTAGCTACTATTGTTGAAGAAGATGTAGCCTTTGGTCCTGAAAATTTAGGAATTCCACCTGAAGAAATAAGAAAAAGGGTAGATGAAGCTTTAGAGCTAGTAGAGATGACTGAATATAAAAAACATGCACCCCATCTTCTTTCTGGTGGGCAAAAACAAAGAGTAGCCATAGCAGGAATACTAGCCATGCGACCCGAATGTATAATATTAGATGAACCAACCGCTATGTTAGATCCCAATGGTAGAAAAGAAATAATAAACACCATAAAAAAACTCAATAAAGAAGAACATAAAACAATAGTTCATATAACTCACTATATGGACGAAGCTGTTGAAGCTGATAGAATATTAGTAATAAAAAAAGGACAAATAGTAATGGAAGGTAACCCTAGAGAGATATTTAGTCAGGTAGAAAGGATGAAAGCATTAGGGCTAGATGTACCTCAAGTAACAGAACTAGCTTATGAATTAAAAAAAGAAGGCATAAATATAGATACTAGTATATTAACAGTAGAGGAATTGGTGAATGCTCTATGATAATAAAAATAGAGAACTTAAATTATATATATAATCCAGGTACTCCCTTCGAAAAAAAGGCTTTAAACAATATAAACTTAGATATAGCTAGAGGAGACTTTATTGGGCTTATAGGGCATACTGGTTCTGGAAAATCTACATTGGTACAGCATTTAAATGGCTTAATAAGACCTACATCTGGGAAAATAATTATAGATGGAATAGATATAACTTCAAATGAGGTTAATTTAAGAGAGATAAGACAAAAAGTAGGATTAGTGTTTCAATATCCAGAGTATCAACTATTTGAAGAAACTGTATATAAGGATGTAGCCTTTGGACCTAAAAACTTAGGATTAGAAGAAGATGAAATAAAATCACGGGTGAAAAAAGCTATAGAATTAGTAGGATTAGACTATGATTCTATAAAGGATAGATCCCCTTTTGAATTAAGTGGAGGACAAAAAAGAAGAGTTGCTATAGCAGGAATATTGGCAATGAAACCAGAAGTATTAGTATTAGATGAGCCCACTGCAGGACTTGACCCAAGAGGAAGAGATGAAGTATTAGGAAGGATTCAATCCTTATATGAAGAAGAAGGTATAACCATAATTTTAGTTTCTCATAGTATGGAGGATATTGCTAAACTTGTAAATAAAATAATAGTGATGTATGAAGGAGAAATAGCTATGGAAGGGAAAACCAGGGAGATATTTAAACAGGCTGAAAAATTAGAGCAGATGGGATTAGGAATACCTCAAATTACGATGTTTATGCGGCAATATAAAAAGAAAGGAAATGAAGTGAGAGATGATATAATAACTGTAGAAGAGGCTAAGGAAGAAATATTAAGATATTTAAGGAGTAGAAAAAATGCTTAAAGATATAACGATAGGTCAATATTTCCCAAAAGATACATTTGTCCATAGATTGGACCCAAGGATAAAAATTTTAATAGTAGCTATGTTTATAATTTCATTATTTTTTATAGATACATTTTATCCATATATATTAATATTAGCCTTTATACTTGTTAGCATAAAACTATCTGAAATTCCTGTTAAATATGTATTTAAAGGTTTAAAACCCTTAATGCCTATAATAATTATAACTTTTGTTATAAATACCCTATTTACCAAAGGGGAAGTACTTTTAGCCCTAGGACCTATCACTATAACTAAGGAAGGATTAAGTCAAGCTACATTTATGGCACTAAGACTTATATTTTTAATAACAGGGACTTCCCTTTTAACATTGACAACATCCCCCATATCCTTAACTGATGGTATAGAAAAGTTACTATCCCCCTTTAGAAAAGTTGGTTTACCAGCTCATGAATTGGCTATGATGATGACCATTGCCTTAAGGTTTATACCCACATTATTAGAAGAAACAGATAAGATTATGAAAGCACAAATGGCAAGAGGAGCAGATTTTGAATCGGGTAATATAATGAATCGTGCTAAAAATTTGGTTCCTTTACTAGTGCCTTTATTTATAAATGCATTTAGAAGGGCAGATGAGCTAGCAAATGCAATGGAGGCTAGATGTTATCGTGGGGGAGAGAATAGGACTAGATTAAATGAATTAAAGCTTAAACCCAACGATATCTTGGCAATTAGTATATGTGCCATATTCTTTGGATTTATAATGTCTACTAAATATATATCCTATATATAGAGGGATAATATGCCTAATATAAAATTAACAATACAATATGAAGGTACCAACTATATAGGTTGGCAAAAGCAGTTAAAGGGAGATAGCATTCAAGGTGAAATAGAAAGGGCTATAAAATGTATTACTGGTGAAGAAGTAAATTTAATAGCCTCTGGAAGGACAGATAGTGGAGTTCATGCATTAGGGCAGGTAGCCAATTTTTTGACTAACTCCTTTATTCCTCCAGATAAATTTAAATATGCATTAAATACTAAACTTCCAGAAGATATATCAATAATTGAATCAGAAGAAGTACCTTGTGATTTTCATGCAAGATATGATGCTATTGGCAAAAAGTATATGTACCTAATATATAATAATCCTATAAGAAATCCTATATATAGAAGATTTGTATATCATGTTCCCTATCCTTTGAATTATAAGAATATGAAAGAGGGAGCAAAGTATGTTATAGGTACTCATGATTTTTCAGCCTTTATGGCATCTAATAGCAACGTAAGGAGTACTGTTAGAACAATAAGCAATGCATATTTAAGTAAGAAAAATGAGTTAATATTATTTAAAATAGAAGGAAATGGATTTTTATACAATATGGTTAGGATAATAGTAGGTACCCTAATAGAGATTGGACAAGGTAAATTAAAACCCTGTGATATTTCACATATTATAGAATCTAAAAATAGAAATTTAGCAGGACCTACAGCGCCACCGCAAGGGCTTTTTTTGGAAAGAGTTTATTATTAAAAATACGTCTTGACATTGATATTGCCTTGTATTAGAATATATAAGAGTGTTTAAAAAGCCCCGGAACTTTGAGACACAACTCAATGTTAGATAAGGAGGGAAAAAGATGAATAGTTATATGGCTAAACCAAATGAAATTGATAGAAAATGGTATGTAATAGATGCAGAAGGTAAGGTATTAGGTAGATTAGCTTCAGAAGTAGCTACTATATTGAGAGGAAAACATAAACCTATATATACTCCTCATGTAGATACTGGGGATTATGTAATAATTATAAATGCTGATAAAGTAAAATTGACAGGGAAAAAATTGGAACAGAAAAAATATAGATATCATACAGGGTATCCAGGAGGATTAAGAACCATACCTTATAGTAGAATGATGAAGGAAAATCCAGAAAAAGCTATATATTTAGCAGTAAAAGGGATGTTGCCTAAGAATAGATTAGGAAGAAAAATGATTAAAAAGTTGAGAGTATATAGTGGACCGGAACATAATCATGAAGCACAACAACCAGAATTATATGAATTCTAATTGTTATTAGAAAGGAGGGCTTTATAAGTGGCTAATGTACAATATATAGGAACAGGAAGAAGAAAGACATCAGTAGCAAGAGTTAGATTACTTCCTGGTTCTGGAAAGATTACCATAAATAAAAGAGATATAGATGATTATTTTGATTTTGATACATTAAAAGTTCTTGTTAGAGAACCTTTGGAAATAACAGATACTTTGGATAAATATGATGTATTTGTAAATGTATATGGTGGAGGATTTACAGGTCAAGCTGGTGCCATTAGACATGGAATAGCAAGAGCTTTATTAGAAGCTGATGAAGAATTAAGACCTGTACTTAAAAAAGCAGGCTTATTAACGAGGGACCCACGAATGAAAGAAAGAAAGAAATATGGTTTAAAGAAAGCGAGAAAAGCACCACAATTTTCAAAGAGATAAATATTTATGGAAACTGCCAATAGAAATTTGGCAGTTTTTTTGTTTTTTGTAATACAAAATCCTCTCTAACCATATATTTCATTAGAGGGGGCGATATGTTGAAAGTAATATATGTAAAAAAAAGACATATATATTCTTTACTAATCATAATTTGTATACTGATAATCTTATCAATAGTACTTATTAAAAATAAATCCATTCCCACGATCAATCCACTTATTATAGATAAGATAATAGGTATAGATCCTGGTCATGGAGGTATGGATCCCGGTACTGTGAGCAAAAATGGAATCTTGGAAGCTGATATAAATTTAAAAATAGCATTAAAATTAAAGGATATAATTGAAAAAAATGGAGGTAAAGTAATCATAACAAGAGAAAATAAAAACTCCTTAGCAGATAAAAAAAGAGAAGATTTAGATATGCGAAGGGAAATAATAGAAAAAGGAAATTGTGACATATTTTTATCAATCCATTTAAATAGCTTTAAAGATTCTAGATATTATGGTGCTCAAGTTTTTTATAATGAAGACTTTCAAGAAAATAAGTTATTAGCTGAATGCATTCAAGAGGAATTACGCTTAATATTAGATATAAATAATACTCGAGTTCCCCAAAAAAGAGATGATGTATATTTATTGAATGGATTGAACATACCATCTGTTTTAATAGAATGTGGTTTTTTATCTAATGAAGAAGAGGAAAAATTATTGCAGTTAGAAAATTATCAGAAAAAAATTGCTCAAGGTATATATAATGGAATAATAAAATTTTTGGAGGAAATGAATGAAAAAGATAGATTAAATGTGGATAAGTTTTGTGGATAAAAATTTCAAATGTGGATATGCAAATATTATGTAAACAATAAATTATCTAGATGAGATTTTTATCCGAAAAGAACAGTTGACATAAGTTATCCACTCTTGGCTGTGGATAAAGTGGATAAAGTGGATATTTTTGTGAACTTATGAAATTGCTAGTATTGAAATATTGTTTTTTCTCTTGTATAATAAAGACAATGATACTTTTAAATTCCATCACTATATAAAAAGTACCAGGGTTTAAATAATGAATTTTAGGGTATCATATAATAGATAATTTAGGAAGGAGTGGTAAGTAAAATGGTAGCGAAGAAAACTCCCCTTTATGAGGAGCATGTAAAGCTTGGGGGGAAAATGGTTGATTATGCAGGGTGGTTCCTTCCAGTACAATATGAAGGGTTAATTCCAGAACATGAAGCAGTAAGAAATGCAGCAGGACTATTTGATGTGTCTCATATGGGAGAAATAGTAGTAAAAGGTAAAGATGCTTTAGATTATTTACAATACTTAACAACAAACGATATAGCATCTATAGACACAAATCAAGTAATATATACTCTTATGTGCTATCCTGATGGAGGAGTAGTAGATGACTTTTTAGTGTACAAGTATGCTGATGATAAATATTTACTTGTTGTCAATGCAGCTAACACCGAAAAGGATTTCAAATGGATGATAGACAACAAAGATGATTTTAATATTATTATTGAAAACATTTCAAATCAAATTGGAGAAGTAGCTATTCAAGGGCCTAAATCTGAAAAGATATTACAAAAGTTAACAGAAAAAGATTTATCAAAGATAAAGCCATTCCATTTTGATAAAGAAGTAAACATTGCAGGTGTAGAATGTATGGTATCTCGTACCGGCTATACTGGCGAAGATGGATTTGAAATATACACATCTAAGGATGATATAGTTAAAGTTTGGAATGCCATACTAGAAGCAGGTAAAGATGAAGGGCTTAAACCTGCAGGTTTAGGATGTAGAGATACCCTTAGATTTGAAGCTGGTATGCCTTTATATGGGAATGAAATTTCAGAGGATATTACTCCATTAGAAGGTGGATTGAAGTTTGCAGTAAAATTGGATAAGGAAGAAGATTTTATAGGTAAAGATGCTCTTAAGAAACAATGGGAAGAAGGTTTAACTAGAAAAGTAGTTGGATTTGAATTGTTAGAAAGAGGTATCCCAAGAGAAGGCTATGAAGTATATAAAGATGGTAAAAAGATTGGTCATGTAACTACAGGTTATATGTCTCCAACTTTAAAGAAAAGCATAGGAAATGCATTAATAGATATTAATGAAGCAAAAATAGGGAATGAAATAGATATAATGATTAGGAATAAGCCTGTAAAGGCTAAGATAATAAGTAGAAAGTTTTTAAATAAATAAATAAAAAAAATATAAAGGAGGGCTAAAATATGAAAGTTGTAAAAGATTTATATTATACAGAAGATCATGAATGGGTTAAGGTTGAAGGAGGGGAGGCATATATAGGTATTGCAGATTATGCACAAGATCAATTAGGTGACATTGTATATGTAGAACTTCCAGAAATTGACGATGAATTTGAACAAGGAGAAGCTTTTTCCGCAGTAGAATCAGTAAAAGCAGCAGCAGATGTTTATATGCCAATAGATGGAAAGATAATAGAAATAAATGAAGAATTATTAGATGATCCAGCCCTGTTAAATGAAGATCCTTATGAAAATTGGCTAGTAAAAATTGAGATAGCAGATAAATCTCAATTGGATGATTTGATGACGAGTGAGGAATATGAAAAGTTCTTAGACGAGGAGGCTTAAATTATGTATCCTTACATCCCAAATACTAAAGAAGATGAACAGAGGATGTTGGAGGTTATAGGAGTTAATTCAGTTGAAGATTTATTTAGCGATATACCTGAGGATGTTAAATTAAAAAGAGATTTAAATCTTAATTCCTCCATGTCAGAACTAGAAGTAGCTAAATATATGAAAAAATTAGCAGAATCCAACACCACTATAGATGATTTAACTTGTTTTTTGGGTGCTGGTGCATATGATCATTATATACCTTCAATAGTAGGACATATTACCTCAAGAAGTGAATTTTATACTTCTTATACCCCATATCAAGCTGAAATAAGTCAAGGTACATTACAATATATATTTGAATACCAAACTCTTATATGTAATTTAACAGGTATGGATGTATCTAATGCTTCCTTGTATGATGGGGGAACAGCTATAGCTGAAGCAGCTTTTATGGCATCTAATATAACTAGAAGAAATAAAATAATTATATCTAAAACTGTTAACCCTGAATACAGAAAGGTTCTAAATACTTATGCTCATCTTCAAAGCATAGAAGTAGTTGAAATAGAGGACAAAGAAGGAGTAACTGACTTAGAAGAACTAAAAAAACATGTAGATGCTAAAACTGCAGCAGTAATAGTTCAAAGTCCAAACTTTTTCGGTATAATTGAAGATTTAGAAGCCATTGGAGAGATAGCTCATAGTCAAAAGAGAACTATGTTTGTAACCTCTGTAGATCCAATATCCTTAGGGATTTTAAAATCACCAGGTTCTCTAGGTGCAGATATAGTGGTAGGTGAAGGGCAACCTTTAGGGATACCACTTTCCTTTGGAGGACCATATCTTGGATTTATGGCAACTAAAAAAGCTCATATGAGAAAGTTACCTGGCAGAATAGTGGGAGAAACTATAGATGTAGATGGAAATAGAGCTTTTGTACTTACATTACAAGCAAGGGAACAGCATATTAGAAGAGAAAAAGCAACTTCTAATATATGTTCTAATCAAGGAATAAATACATTAGCTGCAGCAGTATATTTGGTTACATTAGGCAAAAAAGGGCTTAGAGAAGTAGCAACTCAAGCAACTCAAAAAGCTCATTATGCATTTAAACAAATAACTAAATCTGGCAAATACAAACCATTATTTGACAAACCTTTCTTTAAGGAATTTGCAGTAACAAGTTCCATAGATGCAGATAAGATAAATAATAAATTATTAGAAGAAAAAATACTTGGAGGTTACTCATTAGAAAAAGAATATCCCCAATATAAAAATGGAATCCTCTATGCAGTTACTGAAAAGAGGACGAAAGAGGAAATTGATACTTTAAGTTCTATATTGGAGGGGATAATATGAAAAAATATAATAAATTAATATTTGAATTATCAAAACCAGGAAGAACTGCCTATAGGCTACCAGAAAATGATGTCGAAGAAGTAGCCCTTGAGGAGTTAATTCCTGAAGAATTTTTAAATAAAGATGAGTTAAACCTTCCAGAAGTAAGTGAAGTAGATATAGTAAGACATTATACCAATCTTTCCAATAAAAATTTTGGTGTAGATACAGGATTTTATCCATTAGGTTCTTGTACTATGAAATATAATCCAAAAATTAATGAAGATATAGCAAAATTAGATGGATTTGTAAACATACATCCGCTACAACCAGAAGAGACTGTACAAGGTGCTCTTAGATTGATGTATGAAATTGATCAAGCACTATGTGAAATATCTGGAATGGATAAGATGACTTTACATCCAGCAGCTGGAGCTCATGGTGAACTTACAGGTTTAACTTTGATAAAAGCTTATCATGAGAATAGAGGAGATACTAAAAGAACTAAGATAATAGTTCCAGATTCAGCCCATGGGACAAATCCAGCATCATCAGTAATGGCAGGATTTGATACAGTGGAGATTAAATCTACAGAAGAAGGTATAGTGGATATAGAAAGTTTAAAGGCTGTATTAAATGATGAAATTGCTGGTTTAATGCTTACAAATCCAAACACATTAGGATTATTTGAAAGACATATTAAAGAAATAGCAGATTTAGTGCATGAAGCAGGAGGATTGGTTTATTATGATGGTGCTAATGCCAATGCTATACTAGGCAAAGCACGACCAGGAGATATGGGATTTGATGTAGTACACTTTAATATTCACAAGACCTTTTCTACACCTCACGGCGGAGGAGGACCAGGTTCAGGTCCTGTTGGAGTGAAGAAAGCTTTATTGGAATTTTTACCAGTTCCAACTGTTGAAAAAGATGGAGATAGATACTACTTAAACTATGATATTCCTAAATCTGTAGGTAAGATTAGGGATTTTTATGGACATTTCAATGTTTTAGTTAAAGGTTATGCTTATATATTGGCTATGGGAAAAGATGGATTGAAGAAAGCTAGCGAGATGGCAGTATTAAATGCCAATTATTTAGCACATAAATTAAAAGAACATTATAATTTACAGAAAGATACCATATTTAAACATGAATTTGTATTAGCTGGATTAAAAGATGCTCCAGAAGGAGTAACTACATTAGATGTGGCTAAAAGATTATTGGATTATGGATATCATCCACCAACAATTTATTTTCCACTTATAGTAGAAGAAGCTTTAATGACAGAACCAACAGAAACTGAAACAAAGGAAACTTTAGATGAGTTTGCAGAAGCACTTATTAAGATAGCAGAAGAAGCGAAAGAAAATCCAGAAATATTAAAAGAAGCACCCCATGATACTCCTGTAAGAAGGGTAGACGAAACAAGAGCGGCAAGAAATCCTATACTTAAATATGAAGGGTAGGTGTAATATTAGTTGACTAAAAATATAGCAGTTATAGGAGCAGGTCCAGGAGGATATGTAGCAGCTATAAGAGGAGCTCAACTAGGTGCCAATATCTATTTGATAGAGGAAAGAGAAGTAGGGGGTACATGCCTTAATAGAGGCTGTATCCCTACCAAAACTTACTTTAGAAACGCTGAAATAATGCGTACTCTAAGGCGTTCTAAAGAATTTGGAATTACAGTAGATAACTTTAAGCTAGATGGCAAAGCACTACAAGAGAGAAAGAAAGCTGTAGTTGGTCAGCTAGTAGGTGGCATCGAAAAGTTGATATCCTCATATAAGAATATTGAATTTATACCTGGAAGAGCTTCTATTAAAGATAAAAATACTATAGTTGTAAATTTAAAAGATGGAGAAACTCGTGAAATATCTGTAGATAATATAATTATAGCTACAGGTTCCAAGCCTACTATGACTGAAACTAAAGGGGTAGATTTAGAAGGAGTAATTACAAGTGATGATCTTTTAGAAATGGAAGAGATACCAGAAACCCTTATAGTAGTAGGTGGTGGAGTAATAGGGTTAGAGTTTGCAAGTATATATCAGGAATTAGGTTCCCAAGTTATACTCCTTGCATCTAGAATATTAAAAAATGTAGACATGGAGTTAACAAGGAGATTGCCTATATTCTTTAAGAAACAAGGTATGGAAACCTATGTAGATATAAGAGCAAAGGAAATTATAAAAGAAGGGGACAAACTAAAGGTAATTGCTAGATATAAAAACAAAGATAAAGAAATAGAAGTAGTTGGAGATAAGGTACTTATAGCATCAGGCCGTGGTCCTGTAGTAGAGGGCTTAAATCTTGATAAGGTAGGAATTGAATATGACAATCACAAAGGCATAAAAGTTAATGAACACTTTGAAACTACAGTGGAAGGAATATATGCTATAGGAGATGTAAATGATTTAGGGATTCAATTAGCTCATGTAGCATCTAGTCAAGGTATATATGTGATGGAAAGATTAATGGGATTAACACCAGATATAAATTTAGATGTATATCCTAATTGTGTATTTACTTTACCAGAAGTAGCCTTTGTGGGATTGACTGAAGAACAATTAAAAGAAAAGAATATAGATTATATTAGCAGTAAGTTTATGTTTGCTGCTAATGGGAAAGCATTATCCTTAGGGGAAGGAGAAGGATTTATAAAGGTATTTGCATCTAAGGAGGATAAAAAGATTTTAGGTATTACCATAGTGGGTCCTCATGCTAATGATTTGATTCATGAAGGAGCCTTAGTTATAGCTAATGATCTAAAGTTAGATGCAATAACTAGAACTATCCATGCTCATCCAACTTTAAGTGAAGCTTTCATGGAAGCAGTTCATGGTTTGGAGGATAAGGCAATCCATATGGCACCTCCAAGAAAGAAAAGAAAATAAATAAATAATAAATAAAAAAGAGTAAAATGATTTAACATTTTACTCTTTTTTATGGCTCTTTGTCAATAGTTGGGGTGGGATTTTCTTAAATCCCGCTCCATTACTATTTTTACCCTTATTTTTGTGTTATGATTGAGATGGATAGAATTACATGTATTTTGGGCACACTTAAATAAACCTAGCTAAAATGTAGGCTTCTTACAGGTATTCACTTTTAGAAGTTTAGCTTGTACAGTGAAGTATTCTATTACGAAATCTATGAAAGTTTTTAAGTCCAAAGGATATTCGTTTTAATACTTTGATTTTATTGTTGAAACCTTCGGTTGGGCCATTAGTATAACCATATTTAAAGGCATTTTTAATTTCCTTATGCCATCTTCTATATGTAGCTGCACATTTCTCAAACTCTGGTATTCCAGAGCTTTCTGCATTTTGAATCCACTTAGCTAATTCTCTACATTGGTAGGAATATTTATCGCTTTGACAGATTTCATAAAACCATTCTTTAAGTTTATGGGCAATACGTAGGTCATCATTATATAAAAGCATTAAATCAACGGCTTCTTTATTCTCATCCTTAAGCTTATGATATCGCGTTAAAATCAGTTTTCTACTCCGTTTATAGTATTTTCTAAGAGTAGCAGTCATAGATTTTTGTATGCGTTTCCTGACATTTTCAATAGCCCAAGTTACATGCCTAATAAAGTGGTATTTATCGATAACAATTATAGCATTAGGGAAAAATACTTTAGCTAAATCAACGTAAGGCTGCCACATGTCGCATACAAAGAACTTCACCTTATTCCTTTCCTTACGAGAAAATTGCCTAAAGTAGCTTACAAGATCACTTTGACACCTGTCAGGAATAATATCTAAAACCTTATTGTTTTCCCCATCAACAAGAATACACTGATACTTTCCAGTCTCTGCATTCCCCTTAAACTCATCAATACATAGAACCTTAGGTAGTGTAGGAGTACCATAATTAACATGATTAAAGATACGAATAACAGTAGAAACAGAGACGTTGGCCACTTTAGCTACAGAAGTTAGACTAGTTAGCTTGGTAAGCTCTTGGCAAATAAAAAATGCTAAACGGTTAGTCATGCGATGATAACGAGGTAGAAAGTCATAAGACTCATAAAACCTCTTTCCACAAGAGCAAGCATACCTTCTTTTTCGAAGTACAAGATATGTGTGCTTAAATTGAAAAGGTAAATCCTTAATTGTCTGTTCTCTGTAGTCATGAATTTTTTTAGTTTTAGCACCACAAGCAGGGCAAGTATGCTCTTTTGGATCAGTTGTAATGTAGATTTTAACGAAAGAATCCTCATGCGATATTTTAGTTACTTTAACCCCTTTTAAATCTAATAATTGTGTGATAAAATTAGATTGCACTTGTGAATAAACCTCCTTTCTATGTTTTTTTTAGCCAATTAACATTTTAGCAGGTTTATTTCACGAGTGCATTTTATTTTTAGAAAAAATAAATGTTAGGGTAAATTATTTTCCACCCCAACATTTATTATAGAACCTTTTTTATTTTATAAGAAAAATGAAATTATTTTTAGTTGCAAATCATTTGCAATTATAGTTAAAAAATATATAATAGGGTATAATGCATAAAGAAATAAAAGTTAATGCTAAAATATAAAACATAAGATAGGAGGTAATAAGATATGAAATCAAATAGAATTTTTATAAGTGTAATCATATTAGTTATGATAACAGTATCCATTGTAGGATGTAATAACAAGTATGAAGAAGATATATCTAGTGATAATATAAAAATAATTGCAACTTTATTTCCCCAATATGATTTTGCTAGAGAGATAGTAAAGGATAAAGGAGAAGTAAAATTGCTTCTTCCTCCTGGAGTAGAAGCTCATGCTTATGAACCTACCCCAAAGGATATAGTGGATATAAAAAAAGCTGATGTATTCATATATACAGGAAAATATATGGAGCCTTGGGCAGAAAAATTGATAAAGGATTTAGATGATTCTGTGATAATTGTAGATATAAGTGAAGGGATAGAGCTTATTGATGATGTAGATGAAGGGCATGGAGATGTCCACCATGGAAAGGATCCTCATATATGGTTAGATCCAATTTATGCTCAAAAAATAGTGGACAATATATTAGAGGGAGTTATAAAAGCAGATAAAGCAAATGAAAATTTTTATAGACAAAATGCGGAAAATTATAAGAAAAAATTAGAAGAACTCGATCAGAAATTTGTAGATGCCTTTAGTAAAGCTAAACATAAAACTATAATACATGGAGGGCATTTTGCTTTTGGGTATTTTGCGAAACGATATGGATTAAAATATATATCCCCTTATGAAGGATTTTCTCCCAATGCGGAGCCAACTCCTAAAAAAATATCAGAACTTATTGAAAAGATGAAGTCTTTGGATATAGATGTAATTTACTATGAAGAACTTATAGATCCTAAGGTGGCTAAGATAATATCAAATGAAACAGGGGCAGAGATGTTGTTATTACATGGTGCTCATAATGTATCTAAAGAGGAATTAGAAGCAGGTATAACCTATATAGACATAATGGAAGCTAATTTAGAAAATTTAAAGCGGGGGTTAGGTTGCAATGAATAGTATCATAACTGTAAAAAATTTAAATTTTAGTTTTGGTAAAACTCAAATATTGAAAGACATAAATTTTCAAGTTGAAGAAGGGGATTATGTAGCAATAGTTGGTCCTAATGGTTCAGGGAAAACTACGCTAATAAAGATACTATTAGGTTTAATAGACTCTTATGAAGGGGAAATTAAGTTTAAACAAGGTATAGTTGATAAAAATTTAATAGGATATCTTCCTCAAAACATCATGGAAAGAGATAGACTGTTTCCTGCAACGGTAAAGGAGATAGTAGCTACAGGATTGTTATCTCAAAAAGGAATATTTAAATTTTATTCCGATGAAGATTATAAAAAAGTTGATAATATACTAAAAAAATTAAGAATAGAGGATTTAAAGGATCGAAAGATAGGGAGCTTATCTGGTGGACAGCTTCAGAGAACATTATTGGCTAGAGCTTTAGTATCTAACCCAAAAATATTATTTTTAGATGAACCAACTAGTGCTTTAGATCCTAAAATAAGAGAAGATTTTTATAATATTTTAAACGAAATTAATAGAGAAGGGATAACTATAATATTTGTATCCCATGATATTTTTTCTATAAGAAAATACGTAAATAAAGTACTATATTTAAATAGAGAGATAATATTTTATGGTTCCTATGATGAATTTCAAAGTTCAGAAGAAATGGCTAAGTATTTTGGTTTATATTAATGAGATGGTGGTGATATAAATGGCACTAATTATGGAAGCTTTACAACAAGATTTTATAGTTAGAGGTATAATAGTAGGTTCGTTAATAGGTATTTCTGCATCCTTTTTAGGTATATTTTTAGTATTTAAAAAACAATCCATGATAGGTGATGGGCTTGCCCATGTAAGCTTTGCAACAGTTGCTATAGCTTTATTATTAAACAAATCTCCATTGCTTGTGTCTATACCATTAGTTATACTTTCATCATTTTTGATACTTAAATTAAATGAAAAAGCTAATATCCATGGAGATGCAGCTATAGGACTTATTTCATCTTTTGCTGTAGCAGTGGGAGTTTTAATATCCAGCATAGCAAAGGGATTTAATGTGGATTTGTTTTCCTATTTATTTGGTAGCATATTAGTAATAAGTAAAATGGATTTGTTTTTATCCATAATACTTTCTATTCTAGTTATATTGATAATATGTATTTTTTATAATAGCTTATTTGCTATAACCTATGATGAGGATTTTGCTAAGGTATCTGGCGTAAATTGTAAACTTATTAACTATATGATATCTATATTAACATCAATTGTAGTGGTTTTGGGAATTAGGGTAGTAGGGACCATGCTTATATCCAGCATGATAATATTCCCAACAGTTACAGCATTGCAAGTATCCAATGGTTTTAAAAGTACTATATTTATTTCTTCTATAATATCTGTAACTAGTGTGATTTTAGGTACCTTTATATCCTATATATTCAATTTACCAACAGGGGCAACAATTGTGTTTATAAATGGAATATTTTTTGTATTGTTCTTTTTAATAAGAAAATTTAAATATGATAATTAAAGTTTTTAATTTAAGGAGAAGGATAAAATGGATGAGTTTATTGACAATAAAATGATATTTAAAAAGTATAAAATAAAAAATACTGAACAAAGAAATATAGTACTAGATATATTGAAGAGAGAAAAAAAGCCATTAACTGCAGAAGAAATTTTTATGAAAGCCAGAAAGAAGGATAAAAATATCAATCTTTCAACTATATATAGAACAATTAATATATTTGTGTCAAAAGGTATAGCTATAAAGTTGAATATAGAGAGGGAAAATAAATCCATGTTTCAATTAAATATGATAGATCATCAGCATTATATAAGATGTATATCCTGTAACAAAAAAATAAGTATAGATATTTGCCCTATTATCGGATATGAATATTTTTTAGAAGAAAACACAGATTTTCATATTATTGGGCACAATCTAGAATTATATGGATATTGTTCTAAATGTAAAGATAAAAAACAATAGATATAAGATATAATCAAAAATATTGTTAGCATTTTATATAATGGATAAATACCACATATAGGAGGAAAAGATGAATAGAAAAAGATTGCTTATTATAAGTATTATATCCATAACAATATTTATAATATTAGGAATCAATATTAGAACTTCTCAAGAAGGGATTTTATTTGATGAAATAATAATGGACTATGTCCATAGCAGAACAACTCCTCTAGGTACAAATATTATGAAAAAAATTACTTATTTTGGGTCAGTATATTTTTTCTTACCCATTGGGATAGTAATATTTATATATATGCTAAGGAAAAATAATACCCAGGGAATTCTTTTATTAATACTATCTACCTTAGGTTCCTATGGGTTAAATTGTATACTGAAAAATATATTTATAAGAACTAGACCTTTAAAATACTTTTTAATAAAACAAGGGGGATATAGTTTTCCCAGTGGACATGCTATGGTATCCATGACCTTTTACACTACAATGACTTATCTATTGCTTAAAAAGGTTAATAAAGATGAATTTAAAAGATTAGTATGGATTGTTAATGCATTTATTATAGGAGTAATAGGATTTAGTAGAATTTATTTAGGAGTTCATTGGCCTACAGATGTACTCATGGGATATTTATTAGGATATATATACTATAAATGTATAATCTATATAATTTTTTAAAAAAACTTAGCTGGAATCTTTATCTCAATTTTCAAAAATGATATAATTATAACAATAGTCTAAATAATCCATATATAAATAAAATAGTTTTTTAAGTAAAAAATCTCCTATTCAAAGAAAGTAGTAAGTGTGAGTAGTTTATAAATTTTATTAGAGAGGAGTAAAAAACATGAGTAGACTTAGCATTATTACTAAAGATAAAGCACAAGCCACTGTTGAAGTCCTATATAAAGACCTAGAACGTAGAATTATTGCAAGTCCTCCAGGATTGTGTCCCATCGATTTAGCTTCTTCTTTTCTAAAGATGTGTCATGCTCAAACTTGTGGAAAGTGTGTTCCCTGTAGAGTAGGTTTAGGACAATTGGAAAATTTGTTAGAAAATGTATTAGATGGGAAAGCAGACATGGAAATTATTGACTTAATTGAAAAGACTGCAAAAGCTATATATTATTCAGCAGATTGCGCTATAGGATATGAAGCAGCTAATATGGTTTTACAAGGAGTTGAAGGTTTTAGAGATGATTTTGAAGAGCATATATTACGAGGTAGATGTACTTTTGAACTATATCAGCCAGTTCCATGTGTATCCTTATGCCCTGCTGGAGTAGATGTACCAGGTTATATTGCATTGATATCTGAAGGTAGATACAAAGATGCTATTAGATTAATAAGAAAGGATAATCCTATGCCTGCTACTTGTTCATTAGTTTGTGAACATCCTTGTGAAACTAGATGTAGAAGAAATATGATAGATGACTCCATCAATATTAGAGGCTTAAAGCGATTTGCAGCAGAGAATGCAGGCAAGGTACCTGTTGAGGAAAGGGCACCTTCTACTGGTAAAAAAGTAGCTATAGTTGGAGGGGGTCCTAGTGGATTAAGTGCAGCTTATTATCTATCCATTATGGGACATGATGTAGAAATATTTGAACAAAATCAGAAACTAGGTGGAATGTTAAGATATGGAATACCAAGCTATAGACTTCCAAGAGAAGTATTAGATGAGGAGATTAATACTATTCTTTCTACAGGAATAAAAGTGCACAAAGGTGTAAAAATTGGTAAGGATTTGACAGTATCAGAATTGAAAGAGAAATTTGATGCCATTTATATAGCTATTGGAGCTCAGACAGATAAAAAACTAGGTATTGAAGGTCAGGAAGCAGAAGGTGTTGTTTCTGCAGTTGAAATTTTACGTCAAATAGGAGATGAAAAATATCCTGATTTTACAGGTAAGTCTGTTGTAGTTGTTGGGGGAGGTAATGTGGCAATAGATGTAGCCCGATCAGCAGTACGTTTAGGTGCTAAAAATGTTAAGATAGTTTATCGTAGGCGAAAGGTGGATATGCCTGCTATGAAAGAGGAAGTTGAAGGAGCAATAGCAGAAGGTTGTGAAATATATGATTTATACGCACCAAGTAAAATTGAAACTGATGAAAGTGGGCATGTAAAAGCTATTTTACTGAAACCACAAATTGTAGGTCCAATAAGAGATGGTAGACCAATGCCAGTTGAATTAAAAGATGATATCCATAGAATAGAATGCAATTCAGTTATTATAGCTATAGGGCAAGGAATTGAATCAAAAGCTTTTGAAGAGGAAGGAATACCAGTAACTAAAGGAGCAATAGATGCTCCTGATTGGTTAGGTATAGAGGATATTCCTGGAATATATGCTGGTGGGGATTGTGTATCAGGACCAGCAACGGTAATTAGAGCTATAGCAGCTGGAAAGGTGGCAGCTGCTAATATAGATAATTATTTAGGATACCATCATATAATAGAAACAGATGTTAAGATACCAGAAGCTAGATTGGCAGATAGAATACCTTGTGGAAGGGTTAATATGAGGGAAAGAGATGCGTCGGAGAGAGTTAAGGATTTTGATTTAGTAGAATGTGGTATGACTTGTGAAGAAGCTAATCAAGAGTCTAGAAGATGCTTAAGATGTGATCACTTTGGATTTGGAGTATTTAAAGGGGGTAGGATTGAAAGATGGTAAATATAGTAATTGATAATAAAAAGATAAAAGTTTCAGAAGGAACAACTATATTAGATGCAGCTAAATCAAATAGCATACCTATTCCCAATCTTTGTTATCTTAAGGAATTAAATGAAATTGGAGCATGTAGAGTTTGTGTAGTAGAAATAGAAGGAATCAATAGATTGGTTACAGCCTGTAATAATGTAGTAGAAGAAGGTATGGTCATCTATACCAATAGTCCAAAGGTAAGGGAAACCAGACGTATAAATGTGGAATTAATTCTTTCACAACATGATGCTCGATGTGCTGCCTGTGTTAGAAGTGGAAATTGTAGTTTACAAACTATAGCCAATGATTTAGGAATTTTAGACATTCCTTATGAAGAGGATTTACCTCATGCAGAATGGACTAAAGGTTTTCCATTAGTACGGAATTATGAAAAATGTATAAAATGTATGCGTTGTATTCAAGTGTGTGATAAAATTCAAGGTTTAAACATATGGGATCTATCTAATACAGGTTCTAGAACCAATGTAGATGTTTCTTTAAATAGAAGAATAGAAGAATCTGACTGTTCCCTTTGTGGTCAATGTATTACCCATTGCCCTGTTGGTGCTCTTCATGAAAGAGATGATACTCAAAAAGTATTTGAAGCATTAGCAGATGAAGATAAGATTACAGTAGTGCAAATTGCACCAGCGGTAAGAGCAGCCTGGGGAGAAGAGCTAGGTTTGAGTAGGGATTTTGCAACAGTAAATAGATTGGTATCAACATTAAGAAGAATGGGATTTGACTATATATTTGACACTAACTTTACAGCAGATTTAACCATAATGGAAGAGGGAAGTGAATTTTTAGAGAAATTGAAGAATAAAGAAAATGAGAAATTTCCTATGTTTACTTCCTGCTGTCCAGGATGGATACGTTTTATGAAAACTCAATATCCTGATATGGTAGATCAACTATCCACTGCTAAATCGCCACAACAAATGTTTGGAGCCATAGCTAAATCCTATTATGCAGAATTATTAAATGTAGATCCCAGTAGGATTTTTTGTGTATCTATTATGCCTTGTACAGCTAAAAAATATGAATGTGATGTATCTGTTTTAAATGATGCAGGTGCTGGGCAGGATGTAGATGTAGTGTTAACTACTAGAGAAGTGGTAAGGATGATAAGAGCCGAGCATATTGTACCAGAAACATTAGAAGAAGAGGAATTTGACACACCATTGGGCATTAGCTCTGGTGCTGCAGTTATATTTGGTGCAACTGGAGGAGTAATGGAAGCAGCTTTAAGAACAGCTTACTATTTGGTAACCAATGAAAATCCAGATCCAGACGCATTTAAGGAAGTAAGAGGTAAAAAAGGTTGGAAAGAAGCAATTTTTGATTTAGATGGGAATAAAATTAGAGTAGCTGTTGCCAGTGGTTTAGGTAATACTAGAAGATTAATAGAAGCTATTAGAAATGGTGAAGTAGAATATGATTTTGTTGAAATAATGGCTTGTCCTGGTGGATGTGCAGGTGGAGGAGGTCAACCTATTAAGGATGGAGTTGAATTAGCTGAAGAAAGAGCTGAAGTATTGTATGGATTAGATAAGATAAATAATATTCGATTTTCGCATGAAAATCCAGCAATAATAAAATGTTATGAAGATTATCTAGGTAAGCCTTTATCCCATCGTTCTCATAAGCTTCTTCATACAGACCAACGCAAGTGGGAATTGGATACACTTTTTAAAAAAATATAATCTTGTAGGCCTCTAAGGATATAATATTCTTTAGAGGCCTTATTTAGTGATATAATATTGATGGGAGGGATGATAATATGAACAAAAGATATTTAATTATGATATGTTTAATTATAATAATTTTATTTACCACTAGCTGCGGAACAAATAAAGCTGTAGAAGAACCGATAACAGTTAATTTTTCTTTTGTAGATGGTATACCTGCTCTTACGGTAGCTAAAATATTAAAGGAGAACCCTACTATAGATGAAAATATAACTATAAACTATGAAATACAAAAATCTCCAGATCTATTAGTCAGCAAGGTACTAAAAGAAGAAGCAGATATAGCAATAGTTCCTTCTAATTTGGCAGCTCAAGCGTTTAATAAGGGGCTTCCTTATAAGCTAGTAGGAACAGCTACTTGGGGAACTATTTATTTAGTTGGTACAGAAGATATAAATAGCGTTGATGAATTAAAGGGAAAGGAAATATATGCTTTTGGGAAAGGACTTACACCAGATTTAGTACTTAGATTTGTACTTACAGAAAATGGTATTGATCCAGATAAAGATATAAATATAAGTTATTTAAATGCTGCTTCAGAAGTAGCTCCTGCTTTATTGGGAGGTAAAGCTAAATTAGCTCTTCTTCCAGAACCATTGGTAACCAATATAATGATGAAAAAAGAAGATATTAAAGTAGTGCTTGATTTAAATGAAGAATGGAAAAACATTACAGGAACTAGTGGAGGATACCCTCAAGCTAGTCTAATAATAAAAACAGATTTAATAGAAAACAATAGAGAGTTTGTTGAGGAATTTATTAAATTATATGAGGAAAGCATAAAGTGGGCTAAAGAAAATCCAGAAAAATTAGGGGATTATTCGGAAGAATTGGAATTAGGAGTCAATAAAGCTTCCATAGTGGAAGGGATAGAAAGGATTAACATAGGTCCTTTTTCCATTGGAGAAAGCAAAGAAGAATATAAAATTTATTTTGAGACAATAATGGATTTTGCACCAGATTTCATAGGAGGAAAAATCCCTAATGAGGAAATATACTTTGAAAGATAAAAGATTATCTATCATATCTAGGATAGTACTAATACTAATTTGGATAGTACTATCCCATTTAATAGATAACGAAGTAATATTTCCAACTATTAACAGTACCATAAATAGTTTAATTGATATAGTAAAGGATCCTAAATTTATTATCATAATAAGCTATTCTTTGATGAAAGGCTTAATTGGCTTTTTTATATCATTAATTATAGCTGTGATTATGGGAATTTTATCTAGTATATTTAAAATAGTTTATCATATTATGACTCCTATCATAAATTTTTTAAGTTCGGTACCTACTATGGCTATAATTATATTAGCACTTATATGGTTAAATAATGAAATTGTACCTATGTTTGTGGGATTTATAATGGTATTTCCTATATTGTATGAAACAGTTCTTAAAGGCATATTAAACATAGACAATAAAATAATAGAAATGGCACAAGTATATGATGTAGATAGACTTATTATCGTAAAGGATATATATTTACCTAGCATATTTATTAATTTAAGCCATGTATTTGAATCTGCTCTAGGTCTTAATTTAAAGATGGTAATTGCAGGAGAAGTTTTAGCTCAGCCTAAATATGGTATAGGGAGCAGTCTTCAATTACAAAAAATGTATTTAAACACATCAGGAGTTTTTGCTTGGATTATAATAATACTTTTAATTGTTAAAGTGATACAATGTTTATTAAGTAAAATGAAACATATACTTGGTATAAATAAATGGAAGGGATAATATGAAATATAAAGCAATAGATATAGTAAAATACTATGGAGATTTAAAGGTTTTAGATGGCATTACTATTGATTTTCAACCAAATAAAACTACTTGTATTTTAGGACCTTCTGGGTGTGGAAAAACCACTTTTTTAAATATAATAGCAGGATTAACAGATATGGATTCAGGAGAAATAATTGGATTTGAAAATCAACATATATCTTATGTTTTTCAAGAGGATAGATTAATTCCATGGAAAAATGTAAAGGAAAATATTGGTTTTGTTTTAAAAGGCAAAATGCCTGAAAGTAAAATAGAAGCTACTATAAATAGATATTTAAAATTAGTTAATTTAGAGGAGTATAAATATTATTATCCAAAAGAACTAAGTGGGGGTATGAGACAAAGAATAAGTATATTGAGGGCTTTTGCTTATCCTTCCAATGTGCTTATAATGGATGAACCCTTTAAATCCTTAGATATAAATAATAAACAAATTGTAATGGATTTTTTTAAAGAATTAATGGCAGCAAAAAATAGAACCTGTATAATGGTTACCCATGATATGGAAGAGGCTTTCACATTGGGAGATAGGATAGTAATTCTTACGGATAAACCTACTAGAGTGAAAGAAATAATTGAAGTTTAGGGACAGTTAAGCTCAAGGGGCAGGGCAACAGTTGAGGCCTATGTTATAGGGTATTGACATTAATTAGTGAGTGAAAATATTTTAAGGAAGGATAGAAAATGGTTAAAAAAAGGCAATATATTTTATTTTTCACTATATTATTACTATATCAGGGATTATTATAGCAACACTAGGTATGATATATAATCATCCAATAGGTTTAATGGTAATTTTATTAATAGGGATAAGAGAAATTATTAGAATAAAGTACTTTAAAGATGTATACGAAAGTCCAGATATGACAGGATTGCAAATCTTAATAATTCTCTTCCTTGTACTCCAATACGGAACATTCTATGTAAAGGGCTATTACTCTATAAAAACTGAAATCTTAGTTTTATTTCTTGCATTAATAGTATATACAATAGCTTTTATATATTACTTTGATCCATTTAATAAAAATAAAGGATATAGATCTTAGTTAAAGTCATTAGTAAAGAGGATCTGTCCTCTACTTTATTGTCTAAGTAATAGGGTTATCGGGAAAGAGATAGCCAATAAAACCAGTATGGTAGTTTTATCCATACTGGTTTTATATAAAAAAGAGATGACTAATGACAATCATCTCCCTTTCTGTTATATAATATGATATTACATAACTACTATGGCTAATAATATATTATAAATAATAATCAAACATTAGGGTAAATAGTCTATGATATTACGAAACTGGTTTTGACTTCTGAGACATTTTCTATGGTTTTTTGAATTATGATTTCTGTTTCTGTATCTATGGAAGAAGTAGCCTCATCTAGTACAAATATTTTAGGGTCCTTTACAATATCCCTAGAAAAGGCAGTATATACGGTGCATTCATATGATCAATTAGCAAACAATAAATACATGCCATTTACTACTAAATACATGGATATAATTATAGAGAGGATAGAGGATTTAAAATAGTTGAATTAAAAACAAAAGATAACAATACAATTATACTACTATAAAATTTACTATTTACAAAAATAAAATTTTAAAATGTTTGCGAATTTATGTATGAAATTTAAGCTATTAAGGGGTGATAAAGTGAAAAGAAAAAATATTTTAGTATTCTTCTTACTATTATTTATATTGATTTTAGTTGGATGTGAAACTGAAGAATATAAGACTCATACATTTAATTATGATTACTATTCAAAAGAAAACTTTTTTAGGTTTGAATATCCTGAAAGCTGGGAAATAGTAGAGGATGATGCCTCAGAATTTGACAAATTTCCCGAAAAGTCTCCAGATTTCGGATTAAGGATATACATGGATAATGGAAAAAGAGATATAAATTTTATAGATATTTTTGAAGGTGTTTCTCCAAATCAATATATATATGATGATCGTCTATCAAAGGAAGAATATTTGATAGATGGTGAAAAAAAGGGATATATCTATTCAAACACATCCTTATTGGAAGAAAGTAATGTAGTAAGCAAGATTATAACCTATGACACACATGATGAAAACCATGCATGGAGATATGTTATGATTAATGCAGAAAAGGAATTTTATGACAAAAATAAAAAGAAAATAGAAAGGGTATTAAAGAGTATAGAGTTTTGATGAAAGACAATTAGATAAGTTTGAAAGGTGGGCAAAACAATATAAATAATAATATTAGGATGGGGATGCACAATGCTCACTGATAATCAAATTAAAATATTATTAATTTTAGTAATTTCTGTTTGTACAAACATATATTTTATTACCCGAAAGACATTAACCCCTGAAACAATAGCCTTAACAGTTAATAAAGTAGCCAATAAGGGGAAAATAGAATATATAGATCTACTTAAAGAGGTAGCATGGGATAGGGAGGATGGTTTTTGGATAGATAAATTGCATATAATACAAAGTGGACATTCCAATAGCGTGAAAATCCTTGGTTTTGCTGCAATATTATATGATAATGGTAATACCTTAATTATTGAGCTTGGCGAGGATAAAAAGCATAAAAAAATAAAGGCATCAGATATTTTTTATCTAGAAGATAATTTGGATTTTTTGAAATACGATTTTTATAAATAACAATCAAACGTTAGGGGTTGTCCCTAACGTTTGAAATTACCCCAAAACTTCCTTATTCTTCTCCTCTATAAACTGATTGGTATACAAATTATAATAATAACCCTTTTCTTTAATTAACTCTCTATGATTACCTTCCTCAATAACCTTGCCATCTTTAATTACTAAAATCCTATCGGCATTTTTTATAGGCGAAATCTACATTTCTAAATTCAATTTCTCCCTTAATTTCTGGCCAATTTTCTTTTTTGGGATTAAAGAAATCACCATATTCGTTTACTACATCTTCACTGTCAATAATATTAGGCACTTCATTTATTTAGGGAGAACACTCTTTCAGCTGAGGCCTGTGCCCCTTGAATTTCTGCAAATACTACTGCTAATTGTCTTACAGGTTCAAAAAATTGTGCAGTATAAGCTATAAAGGCTGCCATAGTACCATAGCTTATGGTGCCTTGAATTACATCTTTTCCACCAGAATTTAAAACTAAGGCAGTGCCGATGCTACCTAATACTAAAATTATAGGGAAATATAGAGAAGAAACAATAGTGGCTCTTACTGATTTCTTTTTCATTTCTTCGGTGATTTCCTTAAATTCTTCTAAATTTATTTCTTCTCGAACTAAAGTTTTAGTAGTCATGGCACCAGATATATCTTCATTATAAGCAGCAGTTATTTTAGAATTAACATTTCTAACTTCCCTTTGAGCCTTTAATATTTTATTTTGAAAATATGCTGAGGCTATGGCCAAAGGGGGTACTACTGTTAATGCTATTAAGGCTAATTTAGCATTAAGCCTAAACATGGCAATTACAACTGCCAACATCATGGCTAGACCCCAGGCAAAGTCCACTATGCCCCAGGATAGGGTTTCAGATATACCATTTATATCAGAGGTCATTCTAGCCATTAACCAACCTACAGCTTTTTCATCATAATAGGATAAGGGGAGGATTTGTAATTTTTCAAATCCTTTTTTTCTAATATCATAAGATACATTAGTTTCCACTTTTCCACCCATAGCTAAAAATAAATATACATTTATACCCTGAAATGCTATAATTATAAAAAATAATTTTATAAATTTATTTAATCCTATTAAATTTTCTTCTACTATAAAATTATCAATGGCATATTTAGTAAATAGGGGAAATACAGAGTCCAAAGCGCCTACAAATACCATAATTATAGCTAGTAGAATAAAATCTCTTTTGTGATTTTTCACTAATTCTAAGAAATTTCTCCATATCGTAATATCAATTTTCTCATTTTCCAATACTACCACCTCACTAGGCATGTAATTTTATATCTTCTTCTAAATCCTTCATAGAATTTTGAATTTCATATAATCTTTGATACAATCCTTTTTCATTTATTAATTTTTCATGATTACCTCTTTGTATTATTCTTCCATTGTCTAAAACTATAATTTCATCGGCCTCAGATACTGTAGATATTCTATGGGATATTATTATAGTCGTAGATTTATTTTTTCTATTATTTAGGGCTTTCCTAATGGATATATCAGTTTCTGTATCTACAGCAGATAGAGAATCATCAAAGACCACAATAGGGCAATCATTTATAATGGTTCTAGCAATGGCAACCCTTTGCTTTTGTCCACCAGATAGGGAAACTCCTCTTTCTCCCACATAGGTATCATATCCTTTATCAAAGGATTTAATATCCTGATGGATACTGGCAATTTTAGCAGATTCATAAACCTTTTTATCTTGAATATTAGGATTAGCTAATTTTATATTATCTCTAATGGTTTTGGCATATAGGAAAGGCTCTTGTAATACAATTCCTATATTTTTTCTAACCCAAGCCTTATCAATATCTTTTAATTCTTTTCCATCTATTAATATGGAACCCCTATTATAATCATAAAGTCTTGCTAATAAATAGACTAAAGAGGATTTGCCAGAACCTGTTGGACCAATTATGGCCACTGTACTACCAGCCTTTACTGAAAAGGAGATATTGTCAATTACTGGAGTATTCTTTTCATATTCAAAATAAACATTTTCAAATTCAATATTACCTTTAATTTCTGGCTTTTCATTGTTTCCATTTAAAATTTCTATATTCTCATTAAAAATTTCCTCAATTCTTCCTATGGATACTATGGCTTTTCCCATATCTGTTAAAGTTCTTCCCATTTGTCTAATAGGCCACAATAACATATTTACATATGTAGAAAAGGCCATTACAGTACCTAGAGATATTTCTCCAGCTACAGCCCAAATACTTCCAAAGACTATAGTTAATCCAATTTGTATAAAACAAATAAAATCAGAAGCTCCCCAATATAGGGCTAAATCTTGAATTAATTTATAGGTTTTATCCCTATAGTCTTTATTTTTTTCATCAAACTTTTCTATTTCATATTTTTGATTAGCACAGGCCTTTACTACTCTTACACCTGTAAGATTTTCTTGTAGCACTGTAGTTAATTCTGCCTCTGCTTCATCAGAAGCCTCAAAGGCCTTTTTTACTTTAGAAAAGAATATAAATGCAAATATGAAAATTATAGGCATAGTAGCCATGGAAACTAAAGTCATTTTTACATTAAGTTTAAACATAGTATAAGATACAAATCCCAACATAAATAGTGAACCAGCTACTTCTACCAATTGTATAGACAAAAATCTTTTTATAGTATTTACATCTGAAGTACACCTTTGAATTAAATCTCCCGTCTCTGCTTTTACATGGTATTCATAAGGGAGTCTTTGAATTTGATCATATAGGGAATCCCTAATGTTTTTTGCAGTATTTTCAGCTGTTTTACTTGCTAAGGTATTTCTAAAATAAAGCAATATACCTCTTAAAACTGCAATAAATACTAATAGTACACCAATAATCCAAAGATTTTTTCTTAGATAAGCTCTACCTCCTATATATTGAATTAATCTTTCTAAAAAGTTAGAACCTATAGGTTCACTGCCAATAATAGAGTCTATAGTAGTTCTAATGATAAGAGGTGATACTATAGTGACCATCTGAGAAATATAAAAAAACCATAAGATGTGACAAAAAGTCTACAATCCTACGGTTTTTATACCATGATAACATTATAGACATAGCTATACTTTGGCATATAAATAAAGCAATTATTAGAATAAAAAAACCATAGGCAAGCACGCCTATGGTTATTGGACACAATTATATTATAAGGTATTCATAGGTCGTGCCATTATTTTTATATAGTTTTCTTTAGCTTGTAATAGATTTGTTATTATGATCATCTTCACGACCTCCTTTACTAAACTATCAATATGATTATATTATATATGGTATTTATAAAAATACAACAATATTCATACTTTTGTAACACAATTGTAATAATTATCTAACTTAAATTTCTTCCCAATACTACTCCATTTACACTAGCCTGCATAAGTCCCCTTGTAATTCCTGCTCCATCTCCTCCAACATATAAACCTTTTATATTAGTTTCAAAATTATTGTCGGTGATTACCTTGTTAGAATAAAATTTAACTTCCACACCATATAAAAGGGTTTCATCACTAGCAAGTCCAGGAGCCACGTTATCTAAGGCTATTAGCATCTCATCTACATCTTTCATAATTCTATAGGGAAGTACTAAACTTAAATCTCCTGGCACAGTATCTTTTAAAGTGGGGATTATATTGTTTCGATATAGTCTTTCACCAGTGGTTCGTCTGCCTCTTTTAAAATCCCCATATCTTTGAATTAATACTTTGTTACCTGAGAGCATATTTCCAAGTTTTGCAATATGCATACCATATTCTATAGGAGAATTAAAAGGTTTTGTAAAATGCTTGGTAACCAATAGTGCAAAATTGGTATTTTCAGATTTTAAACTTTCAGATTTGTAACTATGACCATTAACAACTGCCAAATTACCATCATAATATTCAGTAGATACTTCACCTGATGGATTGGTGCAGAAGGTTCGCACTTTATCATCAAATGTAGGAGTATAATATATTAATTTACTTTCATACATGGCATTATTCAATTCTTCCATTATTTCATTTCTAGTTTCTACTCTAACGCCTATATCTACATCACCTGTTTCTGTATTTATATCATGTTTAATACATAAATCTTTTAACCAATCAGAGCCATCTCTTCCAACGGCTATTACCACTTGGTCTGAATAGTATTCTTTATCAGCTATAACACCTTTTATATTTCTATTTTCATCTAATATTATGTCCTTTACTGGATTTTTAAAGCTTAAATTTACTTCAATTTCCTTTAGATATTTTTCTATACGCGTATATATAGCATAACCTTCTTCTGTACCCATATGCCTAATAGGACATTCTACCAATTTTAGATTACTTCTAATTGCTTTTTTTCTTATTTCTTCTATTTCTTTTTCTTTGCCTATACCGTATACAGTCTTATCAGCACCAAATTTTAAATATATATTATCTACATAATTAATCAACTCTTGAGTTTTTTCATATCCTAAATATTCTGGTAAATTTCCTCCTACATCAGGAGAAAGGGATAATTTACCATCGGAATAAGCTCCAGCTCCTGCAAAACCAGTAGTTATATTACAAGGTTTACAATGCGTACATATTCCTCTCCTTCTTTTAGGACATATTCTTTTTTCAATAGGATTACCTTTTTCTATCATTAAAATTTTTTTATTGGGATTGTGTTTTTTTACTTCAAGTGCTGTAAATATACCACAAGGTCCAGCACCGACGATTATAATATCATACCTCATTTTCTCTCCTCCTTAATTTGGTGCCAATCTATATAATACACCATTTTATTAGAAAAAACCACTTTAATCTTTTAGCAAGGATTTATCTATTATTTCATAAGTATTGCTAGTCATAAATAAAGAAGCTTATGCTACGGAAATGGAAATTCCCAGCATAAGCTAAATATATTAGAACCAAGATTTTTTATTTTTGTGTTTGATTTCATGAAATTCATCAAAGGAAAGATTTTTTTCCTTACATAAAGTAAGTATTTCTTCTTTTTTATCACAAGGTATTTTAGCTGCAATGCCGCAACTAGAACTTACTTGTCTAGGCACTGGCATTAGCTTTATAGGATATTTAAACTCTTTCATAACTTTTTCAAACAACAATGCATGTTGAGTAACATGAAAGGTAACAACACAATAAACATCTTCCATTTTTTCACCTATTTTCTAATAGTAAGAGTGTATTCATCGCCCTTTTCTTCTACTTCTACTTTATATCCTTTTCCTTTAGCAAATCTTGTAATATTTTCAACAGCTACTTGAGCGTCAACCAATACTTGAATAGTTTCATTAGGATTAGATTCAATAGCATCTTTAGTCATTATTACAGGTTCTGGACAAGATCTTCCTCTCGCATCTACAACTTTAGACATTTTTCAATTCCTCCTTTTTAACTATTTACTTGATTGGATTCTTTAACAACACTATAGGCTATCATTAATACAACTATAATTCCTATAATTACAGAAACTTTTCCATTGCTTGTTACCCCTTTTGGGCTAGAAGCCAATCCAAAATTATGAGCAAAGGCTGCCCCTATAGTAATTCCAAGTACAGTTATTCCGGCATCAGCATCTCCTTCGCTAGCAAGTATGGTTTGCCTTACAGGACAACCGCCTAGTAATATAGAGCATATCCCTGTTAAAACCATACCCATAAAGTTCCACAGATGGATAGGATGAGCTACTGGTTGATTTTCAAAACCTAAATTGAAAGAATCAAAATTTAATATTAAATTTGCTATAAGATTTACCACAAATATTCCTAATATTCCCCAAAAGAAGTGATAATCCTTTATCAACATAATATCTCTAAAAGCCCCTGCAGTACAAATTCTGCTTCTTTGAAGTACTATTCCCACTATCATTCCAAGCACCAATGATAATACTATAGGAGCTCTCATAGAGCCAGGTCCTTCTTCACTAAAGAATATAAAATCAGGTTTTACAATTAAGAATATAAGTAATGTTACAGCCACAATTGGCATTATATAGCCAGAGAATTTAGGTTGTTTAACACTTTTTCCTAAAGTATAACCTTTCTTTAAGAATTGAATACCAATAAATATTCCTACTAAATAACCTAAAAGTCCAATTAAAGCATTTAAGTCCCCATTGGCAAGTCTTAATATCATTCTTAAAGGGCAACCTAAAAATACCAAAGCACCAATTACTAAAAAGAAACCTAAAAAGAATCTAATTAAAGGGGAGGAACCTCCTCTAGATTTAAAATCTCCTTTTGCAATGGAGATAATAAAAGCACCTAATATAAATCCGATAATTTCAGGTCTTATATATTGAACTATTTCTGCTCTATGAAGCCCTAATGCACCAGCTATATCTCTATAAAAACAAGCTACACAAATGCCCATGTTCCCAGGGTTTCCAAACTTCATAAGTATAGCACCAATAAGACCTATAATGCCTCCATAGATAAACATTTTACGTTTATCATTCATTATTAAAACCTCCTTGTCTATTTTTTATCATTACATATATGATTATATAAGACTTAAGAAGGTTTAAAAAATAATAAATATCTATAATAAAAACAAAAGTATTGATTTAATTTATACTATTTAAACAAGGTTTTTAAATAATAAACATATTAATTTTTATTCTATACTTAAAGTGCTAATCAATAATGGTATAATATACAGAGATAAAAATATAATAAATATTATTAAAAAATGTGACTATTTCTTTTAAATGGGTAAATATAAAAATAGGGAATTATTGAATATATTAAAATAATTGAACATTATGGATTAAAGTAAAGGAGATTATATTATGAATAAGATACTATTAGTTAACAGAATTAATCCTCAAGATTATTCAAGTACTAAAAACAAAATTTTTTTTATGATTGGTGGAATGAACATACCAGAAGTAGAAAATAGACTAATAGATGTGCTTAAAGATTCTAATATAGTTGAACCAGAGGATATGGTATTAAAATACAATGGCATAGAATTAAATATAACCATACAACAGATACCTACCATTGTAAAACTATTATGTGATGAATGTTTTTCTATATATGGCATATATCCATTATATAATCCAGATAAATAATATAACTCCCTTTATGTACATATAGGGAGTTATATTATTTACAAAATACAATTATGATGATATGATAAATTGAAAAGAATTTTTGAGGTGATCATATGGGAAAATACAAAAGAAATATTATAATACTATTAGTATCTATTGTAGTAATATCAACCTTTTTATTATATTTTAAATTTTCTACTAAAAAAGAAGTAACCCTCCTATCAGATACAATAGATGAAAAGTTGGCTAAAATATTGGAAGTAGCTACAGTTAAGTACAATTATACCAATGTGGTAACCTATAAAGACAATAAAAAGATTAGCAATATCGACCTCCCCTTTACAAACAAAAGCTTTATTATAAAATACAGTGGATATATAAAAGCAGGGGTGGATTTAAATGGAATAGAAACCAATGTAATAAATCCTAAAACTGTTAAAATTACATTGGACAAGCCTCAAATATTTGACAATGTAATAGTAGAAGAGGATGTATATGTATATGATGAGAGGGATTCAGTTTTTAATAAGTTAACTTTTGATGATCTATATGAAGTACTAGTAGAAGAAAAGAAAAATATGGAAAAAGAAGTAGTAGAAAAGGGACTGCTTAAGGATGCAGAAAAAAATGCAAAGGAATTAATAGTTTCTTTATTGGAAGGAATGGGATTTGAGGAAATTAAAGTTAATTTTAGATAAATGGGTTTTATAGAATGGTTTTAATTGTTCACTATCAGCATATAAATATTATATGGGAGGGGATGGTGGGTGAAGAAGCATAATATTATCCTGATTTTATTTATATTAATGCTGATAGTGATAGTAATTGGTAACTATATACATCTTTTTTTTACACAAAAGAGCATAGATTATGAAAATAAAGATACTTATTTAAAGATTGATGAGGATAGTATGTCCATATTAATAGAAGTTGATAGAAAATTACTCCATATTGTAAATACCAGATCCAATGAAATAATAAAAAGTTATGTAGTAGCTACTGGTAAGATAGACACACCTACACCATTAGGTACTTTTAAAATAATAGAGAAGGCTAAATGGGGTGAAGGATTTGGTTCTAGATGGTTAGGATTAAATGTACCTTGGGGTAGATATGGTATTCACGGTACTAATAAGCCAGATTCCGTAGGATTTAATATTTCCCAAGGTTGCATTAGGATGAGAAATAAGGATATTGAAGAAGTATATGATATGGTTAAATACAATACTTTAGTTAGTATAATTAATGGGGAATATGGTCCTTTTGGTTATGGATTTAGGAAGTTAACTCCTGGAGATAGAGGAGCAGATGTATTAGAAGTACAGAAGAGATTAAAATTAGAGGGTTATTATCATGGAGCTCTTGATGGCATATATGGAGAAGGAATGAAAAAATCTTTAATACAATATCTAAAGGATAATAATATACCAATAACTGATGTTATTGATTTTAATATATATAAAAAATTAAATATAGTACTTATGGAATAAAATGTTGGTTAATTTTTTATTTATTGGGTATAACATACATTGGATTTAAGTATAATTTAAAAATTAAGGAGGTTGTAATATGGCGTCTGAAAAATTATTAAAAGAATTAAATGATCAATTTAATTTTGAACTAGAATCAGGATATATCTATATGGCTATGGCTTCTTATTGTGCAGAACAAAATTTAGATGGTTTTGCTAATTTCTTTATAGTACAAGCTCAAGAAGAATATGTTCATGCTATGAAATTTTTTGACTTTATAAATGATTTAGACGGAAGAGTTACTATGAAAGGTATTAAAGAACCATTAAACGAATATGAATCACTAGTTCATGTATTTGAAACAGCTTTAAACCATGAAAAGTTAGTTACAAGTAGAATAAATAAATTAGTAGATTTAGCAAAAGAAGAAAACGATTATACAACTATTAGCTTCTTACAATGGTTTGTTGATGAACAATTAGAAGAAGAAAATAGTATGAAAGATATATTGATAAAACTAGATAGAATGGGAGACAACTTCCAAGGGATATATATGTTGGACAAAAAATTAGGAGAAAGAACATTAGAATAATATAAATTTTAAAGACAGGTCCTAGGACCTGTCTTTTTGTGTGGAGAAATTATCTAGTTGTAGTACCTCCACCCATACTTCTTTGTGCCATTTCAACTAATCTTTTAGTCATATATCCACCAACATATCCATTTTGTCTGGATGGTAAATTACCTTTATCAATTGAATTATAATCTGTCATACCCAATTCAGAAGCTATTTCTAATTTCATTTGGTCTAATGCTTGTCGTGCTTCAGGTACTAAAATATTTTTTGAACCAGTTTTGTTAGTAGCCATTAATTTTCAACTCCTTTCTTAGGTAATTTTTTATTATATTATAAAATATTTTGTAATAGTATTATGTGTAGAAAAAGCTAAGATAAACCATGTAATTTTATGTATTAATAACGTGAATTTCTAATGCATCCATAAAATACAATTTCAAAAAAATATAAAAATTAAAAAAACTATACAGAAAGTGTGATATAATAATAGACTAGACATATCAATTAAAAAAAGGTAAAATATAAAAGTAGTATGATGAAAAGGGGGAATATCTATGAAAGCCATGACAGCTCAAAATTTAAGATCAGCTTTTGGTGGTGAAAGTCAAGCCCATATGCGATATAGAATTTGGGGTGCTAAAGCTGATGAAGATGGATTCCCAATGGTAGCTAGACTATTTAGAGCAACCTCTGATGCAGAGGAAATACATGCTACACTACATTTTAAAGCATTAAAAAATGAAAAAGGAGATTTCCAAGTTACCTCAGGAGCAGGATTTGGATTAGGCACTACATCAGAAAATCTTCAAGGAGCCATTGATGGAGAGCTATTTGAAGTGAATGAAATGTATCCTGCTTATATAGCAGTAGCTGAGTTGCAAGAAGAAAAATCTGCACTATCTGCTATGAGATTTGCCATAGAAGCAGAAAAGGTCCATGCAGAGTTATTTACAAAGGCAAAAGAAGCTGTAGATAATGGCAAGGATCTAGAAACGGAAAAAATATTCTTATGTCCAGTATGTGGATTTATAAGTATAACAGGTAAAGAAGACAATTGTCCAATATGTAATACAAAAAAGGAAACATTTATAGAATACTAAAAAGGCACCGTTTGGTGCCTTAGTTTTTTATGAAAATGTTTTCATAAAAAATAGGAAGACTAATAAAAGAAATAAAATATTATTAAGGAGGTATTATAAAAATGCATAAACAAGAAGTTATTTTAAAAAATGAAACAGGTCTTCATGCTAGACCAGCGAGTTTATTTGTAAAGGAGGCATCTAGATTTTCAGCTGATATTAAGGTAATAAAAGATGGAAAAGAATATAATGCAAAGAGTATAATGGGTATACTTAGTATGGGAGCAGGTAAAGGTGACACAATATTGATTCAAGCTGAAGGCGATGATGCCAAAGAAGCTGTTAAAGCTTTAGTTGAGCTTGTAAACAATAATTTTAATGAATAGGAGGATTTTTCATGAAGGGAATAGGAACATCACCTGGTATTGCTCTGGGAAATGTACTAGTATATAAAGAACCTGAAATGGTAATTGAAAAGAAACAAGTTGCAGATGTGGATGAAGAAATAGAGCGATTGGATAAAGCTATAGAAATAGCTATAGAACAAATTGAACAGTTATATGAAAAAACTTTAGAAACTGTAGGATTAAAGGAAGCAAAAATATTCAATGCTCATAAAATGATGATGGAAGACCCAGAATTTATTGGTGATGTTAAAGAAACTATAAAGTCACAAGGAGTAAATGCAGAATGGGCAGTAAAAACAATTGCTGATAAGTATATAAAGATGTTTGAAAATATTGAAGATGAATATCTTAGAGAAAGGGCAGTAGATTTAAAAGATGTATCTAATAGATTATTAAAAATATTATTGGGTATTGAATCTATTGATCTTAGCACATTAAACGATGAATATATTATAGTAGCTGAAGATTTAACACCATCAGATACAGCTCAAATGGATAAAGAAATGGTATTAGGTTTTATAACTGAAATAGGAGGTAAAACTTCCCACACATCGATTATGGCTAGAACATTAGAAATTCCAGCTATATCTGGTGTAAAAGGCATAACTAATAAAACTAAAAATGGAGACTTTGTAATAATAGATGGAAAAGAAGGATTAGTGTTATTAAATCCTTCACAAGAAGAAATAAAAACATATAAAGAAAAGAAAGAAAGATATGAACAATTTAAATTAAAATTAGAAGATATGAAAGGCAAAAAAAGTATATCAAAGGATGGAGTCAAAGTAGAAATAGCAGCTAATATTGGTACTCCAAAAGATGTAGACAATGTAATAGAAAATGATGCAGAAGGTATAGGATTATATAGAACAGAATTTTTATATATGGATAGCGATAAGTTACCTACTGAGGAAGAACAATTTGAAGCTTATAAAATAGTAGCAGAGAGAATGGAAGGAAAACCAGTTGTAATAAGAACACTGGATGTAGGCGGAGATAAGGATATACCTTATTTAGATTTACCAAAAGAGATGAATCCTTTTCTAGGTTATAGAGCCATTAGACTTTGTTTAGATAGAAAGGATATGTTTAAAACGCAATTAAGAGCATTATTAAGGGCTTCAGCTTTTGGAAACGTAAAGATAATGTTTCCTATGATATCCAGTATAGAAGAGATTAGAAAAGCTAAAAAAATATTGGAAGAAGCAAAAGAGGAACTAAGGAATAAAAATATTCCATTTAATGAAGAAATAGAAGTAGGTATAATGGTGGAAATTCCTGCAGCTGCAATCCATTCAGATATATTTGCAAAGGAAGTAGATTTTTTTAGTATAGGCACCAATGATTTAATCCAATATACCTTAGCAGTAGATAGAGGAAATCAAGATATATCATATCTATATAATCAATACCACCCAGCAGTATTGAAATTAATCGATATGACTATAAAAAATGGTCATAAAGAAGGTATATGGGTAGGGATGTGTGGGGAAGCAGCAGGAGATGAAAAATTAATACCTATATTATTAGGTATGGGACTAGATGAATTTAGTATGAGTTCTTCATCTATATTAAAGGCTAGGTGGATTATAAATAACACATCAAAAGAAGAAATTGAGTCTATGCTAGATGAAGTCCTTAGTCTTCCTACAGCTAAAGATGTAGAAAAGTTTATAGATGAAAACATATTGGCATGATAAAAATCATCCCGCCTTTAAATTTAAAGGTGGGATGATTTTTGTTATAATAAAATTTAAGTTAAAAATTATTTTGTTTAATTGGGATTAAATTTTGCAAGGTTACCAATAATATAGTTAACTATATTATTGGAGGGATTTAATTGAATACTAGATTATTTACAATTGCTATAACACCAGCAATAGCCATAATATTTGGCATATATTTAAGTGATAGATATGATAGAGAACCTTTAAAGCTATTGATGCTTACATACATATTTGGTGCATTATCTGCAATACCTATAATAATAGTGGAGGAATTATTGTTAAAGCTGAATATATTTTCAGGAATTTTTGATGCATTGTATACTGCATTTATAGTAGCAGGACTTACAGAAGAATTTTTTAAAAGATTGGTGGTATTAAAAATTCCTTATAATACAAAATATTTTGATGAAAAATTGGATGGAATAGTATATGGGGTATTTTCTGCTATGGGTTTTGCTACTGTGGAGAATATAGTATATGTGGTATATAGATATGCAAACAATCCCCACGTGGGATTATATAGAGGAATATTTTCTGTTCCAGCCCATGCAGTATTTGGGATAACTATGGGCTATTATTTATCTTTAGCAAAATTTGACCCAGATAAAAAACGGGCAGCAAAAAACAGGTACAGATCTCTTTATATGCCAATATTTCTCCATGGTACCTTTAATTTTATACTCATGGCTGGTATTCCTCAACTAAGTTTATTATTTGTTCCCTATGTGATATATATATGGCGGATAAATCAAAAGAAACTAAGCAAATTTGTGTATGACTCTAAAAGTAGATTTATAGATACAGACAAAGAAGATGATAATTAGGTTGAATCAACTTTTAATTAAGTGTAAAATAGTTTTAGATTTAATTAAAGGAGAGCATATAAATGAATAAAAAATACATATATATTTTATTAGTTATTTTAGGTTTATCATTAGTTTTTGCAGGGTGTAGTAGGAAAGATATGTTAAAACCAGAAGATAGGACAAGTTCAATTGAAGAAGACATTCCGCCAGTAGTAGAGAATATACCAGAAGAAGTACGAGAAAATACTCAAATGACCATTCTTGCTGTAGGAGATATAATGTTTCATATGCCTCAGATTAGAGCAGCTTATGATGAAAATATTGGTACTTATGATTTTAAGGATAATTTTAAGTATGTAAAAAAGTATATAGAGTCTGCTGATTTAGCAATAGCCAACTTTGAAACAGTAACTGCTGGAGAAGATATTCCTTATTGTGGTTTTCCCAATTTTAATGCTCCTGTAGAGACATTAGATGCTATTAAATATGCAGGTTTTGATATACTTACTACCAGTAATAATCACTGTCTAGATCAAGGGAAAAAAGGATTATTAAATACTATATATGCTATAGAAGAAAGAGGATTAGTAAATATTGGTACATATAAGGAGCCAAAAGAGATCATGATAAAGGATATAAATGATATAAAGTTAGCACTACTATCCTACACTTATGGATTTAATGGGATGGATTTTACCCTTACAGAGGAAGAAAAAACCTATATGGTGAGTAAAATAGATGAATTTAAAATAGAACAAGATATAAAGAAGGCAAAAGATGAAGGCGTAGATATGATAGTTGTATTTATTCACTGGGGAAATGAATATCAAAGAGATCCCTCCAATGAGCAAGTGGAATTAGGAAGAAAGATGATTGAGTGGGGAGCAAATATAATACTTGGTTCTCATCCCCATGTAGTTCAAAAGGCAGAGGTTATTAATTATAATGGCAGAGATAATTTTATAATATATTCTATGGGAAATTTTTTGTCCAACCAGAGACGAGAAACTATGGACAACAAATATGCAGAAGATGGTTTAATGGTAAGATTGACTATAGAAAAGGATTATTTAAAAAATAAAACTACAATTCAAAATATAGAGTACATACCCACTTGGGTTAGGAGATGTAAACAAAATGGAAAATGGTCATATCAGATACTTCCCATAGAAGAATTTTTGAAAGATAAATCTTTATTGTCTAATATTGAAAAGTTGGAAATAGAAAAAATAGAAGAATCCTTAAAAAATACCTTAACAAAAGTAACAGAATATTAAATAAATTGCGAATAGAAAAACTTTATAGGGAATATGATATTCTGTTCAAATTATCTATTATTTGTTATATAATAATAATGATACATAAAAAAGAATAAAGGTGTGATATACCTTGCAGACTTTAAGAAATATATTTATTAATATAAGAATTCAGGATATTATAGACATACTAATAGTGGCTTTAGTTTTTTATAAATTATTTATGTTAATTAGAGAAACTAGAGCAGAGCAGCTTACTAAAGGAATATTTGCATTATTTGTATTTACTAAAGTTAGTGAATGGTTAAAATTATATACTATTAATTGGTTATTAAAACAGATTGTAACAGTGGGTACTTTAGCTATATTAATAGTATTTCAGCCAGAGCTTAGAAGAGCATTAGAGTATTTAGGAAGAAGTAGGTTTTTTACTAAATCATTTGTAGAAATAAAGGACGAAACTATATCTCAAGTAGTAGATGAAATAGTTGAAGCAGTGGCTTCACTTTCTAGACAAAAAATAGGAGCACTTATAGTTATAGAGAGAAAAACAGGTTTAAATGAAATAATAGAAACTGGAACTATAATAGATGGGAAAGTATCCAGTGATTTGTTAATCAACATATTCATACCTAACACCCCCCTTCATGATGGAGCTGTAATAATAAGAGAAGATATAATAAAGGCAGCAGGATGTTTTTTGCCTTTAACAGATAATATGTCTTTAAGTAAAGATTTAGGGACTCGTCATAGGGCAGCACTGGGTATCTCTGAGAAGTCTGATGGACTAGCTATAGTTGTATCAGAAGAAACTGGTGCTATATCTATTGCGGAAAATGGCAGTTTAGCTAGATATCTAGATGCTAAAACTTTAAAACAAATACTAATGGATACGTATAAACCTAAGGAGACAAAACAGACATTTATTACAAAGTGGAGGCGAAAAGATGAGCAAAGAAAAGGAAAATGATTTAACTATAAAGATCTTTGCTTTAATAATAGCCATTATATTGTGGAGCTATGTCATGAGTGAAGAAAACCCTTTTATGGAAAAAGAGATTAGAAATATAGAAGTTACTTTATCTAATATTGATAGCGTGGAAAGGCAAAAATTAGTTATAATGGAACCAAAAGATCCTAAGATTACTGTCAGGCTTTATGGTAGGCGAAATGATTTAGATCGGATTGTAGCAGATGATATTTTAGCTTCAGTGGATTTAAGTGGATACGGAGAAGGAGCAGTAAAGGTTCCTGTATATATAGAAGTGCCTGATGAGGTAAAAGTGGTGGATTATTATCCTAAGGAGATATTGTTTAAGTTTGAAAAACTTATAACTAAAGATATGGTAGTAAACGTAGAAACTGTTGGAGAACTTCCACAAGGTTATGTATTAGGTGAACCCGTTATAAAACCTCAATCAGTGTATATAGAAGGACCCAGATCATGGGTTGATTCTGTAATGAATGTAGTTGCAACAGTAGATATAACAAGTAAGATGGAAGATATAAATGTAACTGTTCCTATAAGGCTCATAGATGAACAAGGGAATGATGTAAGAGGTGTGGAACTAAATCAAAATTTAGTAGATGTGTTTATACCAGTATATAAGATTAAAAAAGTACCTATAGAATTACAAATAGAAGGGCAGCTACCAGATGATTATAAAATTACAGATATAAAAATAGAGCCAAATGAAATTGATATAAAAGGTAAAAAAGAAGATTTAGAAAAGATAAATTCTATAAAAACCAAACCAGTGAATATAAATGATTTAATAAATAAGCAAAATGTAGTAGTAGAATTGGATTTACCAGAAAAGATAAGTTTAGTAAATCCAAATCAACAGATTACTGTGACATTAAATATTGAAGAAAGTATAACTAAGGTTTTTAGATATACTCTAGGAGAAATAAATATGGTTAATTTAGCGTCTAATCTCAAGGTAGATGAATCTGATTTAAATCAACCTTTTACAGTTACAATAAAAGGAACTAGTTCTAAAATAAATCCAATAAACAAAGAAGATTTAGATATAGAGGTAGATTTAAAAGATCTTACAGCAGGTAGTTATTATGTTGAACCTGTAGTTAAAAATGCAGTAGATTTTATTGTAGCAAATATACAACCAAAAAGTCTAAGCATTACATTAAAGGAAGAGTAAAATAGTAAAATATATGTTATCATATTAATAGGAAGTAAATATATCGAAGATAAACTATAAAAAATATAATATGAGGTGATGATATAATGCTTAAATCTTTTGAGGAATTAATAGATTTGGCTAAAAGTAAAGAACCTAAAAAAATAGCTGTAGCAGTTGCAGAAGATAAGGAAGTATTAGGAGCTGTCAAGGCATGCAAGGATTTAAACATAGTTGATCCTATATTAGTTGGTGATGAGTCTAAGATTAAGAAGATAGCTGAAGAAATAGGTTTTGATTTATCAGATGTAAAAGTAATAGATGAAAAAGATGGAGTTGAAGCTTCTCGAATAGCAACTAAATTAGTAAATGAAGAAAAAGCAGATATATTAATGAAAGGTTTAATAGATACATCAATTATTATGAAGCAGGTTTTAGATAAAGAGATAGGTCTTAGAACTGGAAAGATTATAAGTCATGTAGCTGTATTTGATGTAGAAACTTATCATAAGATATTCTTTGTAACTGATGCTGCTATGAATATTAGCCCTAATTTAGAACAAAAGAAAGAGATAATAGAGAATGCAGTAGAGTTGGCTCATTCATTGGGAATAGAAAACCCTAAAGTTGCAGTTATTGGTGCCAAAGAAAAGGTTTCCCCTAAGATGGAAGCAACTATTCATGCTAAGGAATTAACTGATATGTGTAAAAGAGGGGAAATAACTGGTTGTATAGTAGAAGGACCTTTTGCTTTGGACAATGCTATGTCAAAGGAAGCGGCATTGCACAAAGGTATAGATAGTACAGTAGCTGGAGATGCAGATATATTATTAGTTCCAAATATAGAGGCAGGAAATGTATTGTATAAATCGTTAACTATTTTAGCTAAGGCAAAAACAGCAGGGATAATATTAGGTGCTAAAGCTCCAATAGTGCTTACTTCAAGGGCGGATGACCAAGAAGCTAAAATGCATTCTATAGCATTAGGAGTATTACTTGCATCTAGATAAAGGAGGCTAATTATAATGAAAAATTACAGAATGTTGGTTATAAATCCAGGTTCAACATCTACAAAGATTGCGGTGTTTGATGGAGAAGATATGATATTTGATGAAACTTTAAGACATTCAGTAGAGGAATTATCTAAATATGATAAGATATATGATCAATATGAGTTTAGAAAAAGCATAATACTTGATACTTTATCTAAAAATGAAGTGGATATAAATTCTTTAGCTGCTATTGTTGGACGAGGAGGATTATTAAATCCAATAGAAGGAGGTACATACGAAGTAAATCAAAAGATGCTAGAAGATTTAAAAGTAGGTGTTCAAGGGGAGCATGCTTCTAATTTAGGAGGAATTATTGCATATGAAATAGCTAAAGAAATAGGAGCTAAAGCTTATATTGTAGATCCGGTAGTGGTAGATGAATTGTCAGATGTAGCAAGAATTTCAGGATTAAAAGGAATTGATAGAAGAAGCGTATTTCATGCATTGAATCAAAAAGCAGTAGCACGACGTCATGCAAAATCAAAAGGGAAAAAATATGAAGATATGAACTTAATAGTTGCTCATTTAGGGGGAGGGGTATCTGTAGGAGCTCATAAACAAGGAAAGGTAATTGATGTTAATAATGCATTAGATGGAGATGGGCCGTTTTCCCCTGAACGTTCTGGAGGATTGCCTGTAGGTGATTTAGTTGAGCTTTGTTATTCAGGTAAATATACTTACGAAGAGATGAAAAAACTTATAAAGGGCAGTGGCGGTATGGTGTCTTATCTAGATACCAATAGTGCTATAGAAGTAGGTGAAAGAATAAAAAAAGGCGATGAATACGCAAAGTTAATTTATTATGCTATGGCTTATCAAGTAGCAAAGGAAATTGGTAGTTGTGCTGTAGTGTTAAAAGGTGAAGTAGATGGAATCCTTATAACTGGAGGCATTGCTCATGATAAACAATTTACCAATTGGATTAAAGAAAGTGTTGGGTTTATAGCAGAAGTATATGTGTATCCTGGAGAAGATGAATTGGTGGCATTGGCAGAAGGCGGCTTAAGAGTATTGACAGGTGAAGAAAAAGCCAAAGAATATAAATAGAACATAGGTGATATATGGTGTTAAATGATAAAAGATTAAGGTTTATTGTAGGACATTATGCTAGTGGGAAAACAGAGTTTAGTATAAATTATGCTATAAAGCTGGTTGAAATGGGCAAAAAAGTAGCTTTAGTTGATTTAGATGTGGTAAATTTATATTTTAGAAGTAGAGAAAAGAAAGAGTTTTTAGAAAAATTAGGCATAAAAGTCATAGCAAGCTCAGTAAATGCTTCTGCAGTAGATATACCTGCAATATCAGCCGAAGTATTTACTCCTATGCAGGACACCTCTTATGAAGCAGTTATAGATGTAGGAGGAGATCCAGATGGGGCTAGAGCGTTAGGTAGATATAAGGATTATATAGTAGAAGGCGATTACGATATGTTTTATGTATTAAATGCTAATAGACCTGAAACCCAGACAGCAGAAAAAGCTGTAGAATATTTAAGAAAAATAGAAGACACTGCTAGAGCAAGGGTAACAGGTTTAATAAATAATACCCATATGCTAAAAAGTACAACAGTAGAAGATGTATTAAAGGGACAAGAAGTAGCACTAGAAGTTTCAAAAATGACCAATATTCCAATAAAATATATATCTGTAATAGAAAAAATAGCAAAAGATTTACCAGATAATCTAGAAGGTGAAGTTTTTCCAATAACTTTATATATGAGGGAAGATTGGATGATTTAATAATAGAAAATTAAGGGGGGTTAATATGGCTAAGGCAAAAGGAAAAGTAACATTTAATGAGGATGTTTGTAAAGGGTGTGGTTTATGTGTATCCGTATGTCCTATGAATATTATAACTTTGGACAAAAATAAATTAAATGCAAAGGGATACCACCCAGCAACAGTAGTTGACATGGATAAGTGTATTGGTTGTGCTAATTGTGCAACTATGTGCCCAGATGTGGTTATAACTGTTGAGAGAATTGATAATTAAAATTTAAAAGGAGGTTTTATTTTATGACAAAAGTTCTCATGAGGGGAAATGAGGCTATAGGTGCTGCAGCTATAGAAGCGGGTTGTAAGTACTTTTTTGGTTATCCTATAACACCCCAATCAGAATTGCCAGAATATATGGCTAGAGAATTGCCTAAAATAGGAGGAATTTTTTTACAAGCGGAAAGTGAAATAGCTGCTATAAATATGGTGTATGGTGCTTCAGGAGCAGGTGCTAGAGTCATGACTTCTTCATCAAGTCCAGGAATATCCTTAAAGCAAGAAGGTATATCATATATTGCAGGAGCAGAACTTCCCTGTTTAATTGTAAATATAATGAGAGGTGGACCTGGATTAGGCAGTATACAACCATCTCAAACTGACTATTTTCAAGCTACAAGAGGTGGAGGTAATGGAGATTATAGAGTAGTAGTGTTAGCACCATCTAATATTCAAGAATTGGTGGATTTAGTAATAGAAGGTTTTGACATAGCGGATCAATATAGAAATCCAGTTATGATACTAGGAGATGGAATGATAGGTCAAATGATGGAACCTGTAGAATTTAAGAAACCAAAACCAAGAGATTTACCTAAAAAAGATTGGGCTACCACAGGTACAAAAGGTAAAAGAAAGCCAAATATAATCAATTCATTATATTTAGAAGCAGAAGAATTAGAAGAACACAATAAAAAGCTTCAAGCAAAATATCAAGCTATAAAGGAAAATGAAGTGAAGGTTGAATCCTACAATATAGAAAATGCAGATGTAGTAATAGCAGCTTATGGAACTACTGCTAGAATAGCTAAAACTGCCATATCTCAACTAGAAAAAGAAGGATATAAAGTAGGTTTAATAAGACCTATAACTTTGTGGCCTTATCCATATGATGAATTTGAAAAAATAAATGATAAATGTAAAGGTATATTAACAGTAGAGATGAATACAGGGCAGATGGTAGACGATGTAAAAATTGCAGTAAAAGGAAAATATCCAGTGCACTTTTATGGAAGAACTGGTGGCATGGTACCAACACCAGGTGAAATAGTAGAAAAAGTCAAAGAAATATATGGAGGTGAAATATAATGACAGTAGTATTTAAAAAGACAAAGGGACTAACTGATGTACAAACTCACTACTGCCCAGGATGTACCCATGGTATAGTTCATAGACTAGTAGCAGAGGCACTAGAGGAATTAGGTGTATTAGATGAAACTATAGGTGTAGCACCAGTAGGATGTTCTGTACTTGCATACAATTATTTTAACTGTGATATGCATGAAGCAGCACATGGTAGAGCACCAGCTGTTGCTACAGGTATAAAGAGAGTTCGCCCAGAAAATTTTGTATTTACTTATCAAGGAGATGGAGACTTAGCATCTATAGGTACTGCAGAAATAGTACATGCTGCCCATAGAGGAGAAAAAATCTCCACTATATTCATAAACAATGCAATATACGGTATGACTGGAGGACAAATGGCACCAACAACTTTAGTAGGACAAAAAGCTACAACAGCTCCCTATGGAAGAGATGAAAAACATTGTGGTAAACCTATAAGAATAGCAGAAATGCTTGCTACAATTGATGGAGCTAAATTTGTAGAGAGGGTAACAGTAACAAGTCCTGCACATGTTAGAAAAGCTAAGAAGGCAATTAAAGAATGCTTCCAAGTTCAATTAGAAGGTAAAGGCTTTGGAATAGTTGAAGTTTTATCCACTTGCCCAACAAACTGGGGATTAACACCAATAGAAGCATTAAAATGGCTTGAAGATAATATGATACCTTATTATCCTCTAGGAAACTTTAAGAGACCAGAGGAGGTGGAATAAATGGAAGAAAGAGTAATAATGGCAGGCTTTGGTGGACAAGGAGTAATGGCTATAGGTCAGCTACTAACCTATGGAGGCATGGTAGAGGATAAATATGTTTCTTGGCTACCATCCTACGGCCCAGAAATGCGAGGAGGAACAGCAAACTGTAGTGTAATTATATCTGATGAACCTATAGGTGCTCCAGTAGTGGTGGATGCCACTGCAGCTATAATAATGAACGGTCCTTCTCTAGATAAATTTGAAGACTCTGTTGTAAAAGGAGGAAGATTATTTATAAATTCCTCCTTAATAGATAGGAAATCGGAAAGAGATGATATAGAAGTATACTACATTCCTGCAAACGAAGTAGCAGATGAACTTGGCAATAGTAGAGTAGCAAATATGGTAATGTTAGGTGCATATTTAGAAGCTAGTAAAGTAGTAGATGTTGAATCAGTATTAAAAGGATTTACTAAAGTATTTGGAGAAAAGCGAGCAAATCTATTACCAATAAACAAAAAAGCCTTAGAAAAAGGTGCAGAAATAGCAAGAGAACAAATGAAAGCGACTGTTTAATTGTTAAACTGGTTTCCATTTTTGGAAGCCAGTTATTTTTTTATAATTTTTTAAAAAAACATTGCTTTTTTTAAAAATATATGTTATACTCTATAAAGAGGTATTTGTATAATTTAATCTAATCTTTGATTTAGTCACTTAATTCATGATATTTTATAAAAAAGTTCATCTTGTTAATTATCAAATCTTGTTTCAACGTTTTAGTTTATTAAATAAAATAAAATATTTATATCGCTGAATTCTTAATTTATATTAAGAAGCGGGGGAACCAACAATAGGGGTGAATCCATATATGTGGAAAGAATCCATATATGGACGGGCCAATAACCCTTAGCCCGAACCCGTCAGCTAACCTCGTAAGCGTGAAAGGGGGATATATGAATTATGGAATTATTGACTATGGCTCCCCCATAGTCTTTTATTTTACATGGAGCAGATAGTAAAAATATAGAAAAGGAGGTAATACTATGAAAAAGAATTTAAACTATGCTGTAATAGGTGCAGGAAATGGTGGGTTAGCAATGGCAGGATATTTAAGTTTGATTGGGTATAAGGTAAATTTATATAATAGGACTAGAGAGAAAATTTTACCTTTGATAGAGAGACCAGTGATAAAATTAAGTGGAGAAGTTGAAGGCGAAGGAAAATTAAATATGGTTACTAGTAATATAGATGAGGCAATAAAAGGTGTAGATATAATTATGGTAACTATTCCAGCTATGGGGCATTATCAATTAGCAAAGCAAATGGCTCCTCATTTAGAAGATGGGCAGATAATTGTACTAAATCCAGGTAGAACAGGAGGAGCTTTAGAAGTATATACTACAATTAAAAAAGAAGGATGCGATAAAGATATAGTAGTAGCTGAAGCTCAAACCTTTATATATGCATGTAGAGCTACTTCAAAAACTAGTGCAAATATATTTAAAACTAAGAAGGAGGTTACTTTAGCCGCTATACCTGCAACTAAAACTCAAGAAGTTATAGATATGCTTCATGATGCATATCCTCAATTTGCACCAGCTAGAAATGTAATAGAAACTAGTATTAATAACTATGGTGCAATATTCCATCCAGCACCAACTTTATTAAATAGTGGACACATAGAAAGAGGAGTACCCTTTGAATATTATATAGAAGGCATAACTCCATCTATTGGAAAATTCTTAGAAAGAATGGATAATGAGAGAATGAAAATAGGTAATTTTCTTAATGTAAACACTATGTCTGCTAAAGATTGGTTAGAATATAGTTATGGTGCAAAAGGAGATAATTTATATGAAGCTATACAAAACAATCCAGGTTATAAGGGATTAAAAGCTCCTAAAGGATTAAACATAAGATATATATATGAAGATGTACCTTGCAGTTTAGTACCTATGTCTTCTATAGCAAAGCAATTTGGTATAGAGACTCCTGCTATAGATTCTATAATAGGTTTAGCTGAATTGATGACTGGAGTGGATTTCTATAAAGAAGGCAGAACAGTAGACAGATTAGGACTAAAAGGACTTTCAGTAACCCAAATACATCAATTTGCAGAGAAAGGAATAGTAGCTTTAGAAGAAGTAGCAGCTTCATAATGCATAAATTGTTAATATATGGGGTTTGTGTACACAAACCCCATAATTTTTTTTAAAATTACCAAAAACATATTCAAAGTTCTATTAAATAATTTAGAGGAGTTAAAATTTTATGAAAAGGTATTTATATACTGGATTAATAATGTTATTTGTCATGATTTCTTTTATAGTATATGCACTAAAACATCCTGATGCTTTTTTTAAAATTAGTTTGAAATTAACTTACGCTATATACTTTATTTATTTGGTAGTAATGATAGGTATGTTTATCTTGTACTTTAAAAATAAAATAAAACGACGTATTAAAGACAAGATATAATGAAAAAGAGTATTATTAGGGATAAAATATTTAAATGAGAAATAAAATATAAAGAATAAAGAATTACATATATAGATGGATAGGTAAACCGGTTTACCTATCCATCTATATATGTTAGAAATAATATTATTTATTCATAAGGTCTACACTATGTTATACTAAGAATATTGGATTATTTATGGAGGGGTTAGAGATATGTTTTATTTGCCAAAATATATAGAACAAATACTTTATATATTAGAGAAAAATGGATATGAAGCATATGTAGTTGGAGGTTCTGTAAGGGATATGTTATTGAACAAAGCACCTAAAGATTATGATATTGCAACAGACGCTACTCCAGAAGAAGTTGAAAGCATATTTCATGATTTAAAAAAAATCAATGTAGGCAAAGAGTTTGGGACTATAATTCTCATTTTAAAGGAAGGACAGGTTGAGATTACAACTTTCAGGCTAGAAGGTGCCTATATTGACGGAAGAAGACCTTCATGGGTAAAGTTTTCTTCTAAAATTGTTGAAGATTTAAGTCGTAGAGATTTTACTATTAATGCTATGGCGTATAATCATAGAACTGGATTAATAGATCCATTTAGAGGAAAAGAAGATTTAAAGAGAGGAATTTTAAGGACTGTAGGAAATCCTGAAGATAGATTTAGTGAAGATTATTTAAGAATATTAAGAGCAGTTAGATTTTCAACTCAGCTAGGATTCATAATAGAAGAATCTACATACAAGGCTGCAAAAAAATATAGCAAAAACGTATCTAGTATTAGCATGGAAAGGATAACAGATGAATTTTTCAAGATCCTATTATGTGAAAAGCCCTCAAAAGGGATTAGGTTATTAGAAGAATTAGGCATACTAGAAATAATACTTCCAGAGCTTGTTCCTGCTATAGGATTTGATCAAAAAAATCCTAATCATGAAATGGATGTTTATGAGCATACTCTTTGTGTATTGGATAACACTCTCCCTATTATTCAATTAAGATTAGCAGCTCTATTTCATGACATAGGTAAACCCCATACTATGACAATAGATGAAGAGGGAATAGGGCATTTTTATGACCATGATAAATTGAGTGCTGAAATGAGTAAAGAGATTTTAACCAGATTTAAATGTTCCAACGATTTAATTCAAAAAGTGTATATATTAGTGAAAGAACACATGAATCACCATGCAAACTTTTCAGAAAAGGGACTAAAAAAACTAATTAGAAGAGTAGGAGAAGAGGAAATATTTAATTTAATAAAATTACAAAAAGCAGATATCAAATGTTCCAAAAAGGATGCAACTATAAATCATATAATAGATAGGGAAAAGAGGATTATGCAAATAATAGAAAACAAAGAAACCTATGATTTAAAACAATTAGAAATAAATGGGGATGATTTAATTTCGTTAGGATTTAAAGAAGGAAAAATAATTGGAAAAATATTGGAATATTTATTGGAAAAAGTAATGGAGGAACCTAGCCTAAATGACAAGGAAACTTTAAAGAAATTGGCTTTAAAAAAATTTTCTAATAAATCTAAAAATTAAATTTTAGATTTTATATTATTTTATTTACTTCTCGTTGTGAATTATAAAATCTTGTGCTATTATTAAATTGTTGTAGTCCAAAATAGGAGGTTGAAATAAAGAATGGGCAAATTATTTGGTACCGATGGAATAAGAGGAATTGCGAATAAGGATTTAACGCCAGAATTAGCTTTTAAAGTAGGAAGGGCTGGAGCTTATGTATTATCTAAAGGTAGAAAAGGTCAAATAGTAGTAGGAAAAGATACTCGAAAATCAGGGGATATGCTAGAAGGAGCTCTAACAGCTGGTATATGTTCTATAGGTATAGATGTAATCTCTCTTGGGATTGTTCCCACACCAGCCGTAGCGTATTTAACTAGAAAATATGATGGATTAGCAGGAGTAGTAATATCTGCTTCTCACAATCCTGTGGAATATAATGGAATAAAGTTTTTTAATGAAAAAGGATATAAGCTCAATGATGAAATAGAAGAAGAAATAGAAAGTATAATACTAGAAAACAAGGATATATCGTTACGTCCCATAAAAGGGGATATAGGCAAAATAATATTCAAACATGATGGGTATAGATATTATATTGAGCATTTAAAAAGTACAGTAGATGGAGATTTAAAAGGCATAAAAATAGCTATTGATTGCGGTAATGGAGCTTTGTACAAAATTGCACCTCAGTTGTTGAAAGAGATGGGAGGAGAAATAGTAGTTATAAATGATGAACCAAATGGAGTAAATATTAATGTAAATTGTGGTTCTACAAATCCTGATATGATTCAATCTTTAGTACAAAAAGTGGATGCCCACATTGGATTATCCTTTGATGGTGATGGGGATAGAGTAATAGCTGTAGATGAAAAAGGGAATATAATAGATGGAGATCATATATTGGCTATATGCGGTACTTATCTATATAAAAGAAATAAACTTAATAAAAATACAATAGTAGGAACAGTTATGACCAATATGGGATTAGATGTATACTTAAAAGAAGCTGGCATGAATATAGTAAAAACTGCAGTTGGTGATAGATATGTAATAGAAGAGATGCTATCAAATGGATATAATTTAGGAGGAGAGCAGTCAGGGCATATTATATTTTTAGATTATAATACTACAGGAGATGGATTATTGACTGGATTGCAATTAATTCAAGTAATGAAAGAAAGTAAAAAGTCTATGTCTCAATTAAACAATATAATGACTCAATTCCCTCAAGTATTAATAAATGCAAAAGTAGATAATGACAAAAAAGAAATTATTTTAGAAGATGAATTCATAAAGGAAGAAATTAAAAAAATAGAGGATATGTTTCAAGGTGAAGGAAGAGTAGTTATAAGACCTTCAGGAACTGAGCCTTTAATTAGGATTATGATAGAAGGAAAAGATAAAGAAAAAATAGAAAATATAGCTAACGGGTTAGCTAAACTCATAGAGGAACAAATAGGAAAATAATATATTAGGTACAAATAAACTAGAGGTGATATTATTGAATTATAAAATAGTAGCTGATAGTAGTTGTGATCTTAACGAAGAACTAGAGAAAATGTTGAATATAGGTATAGTACCATTAAAAATAGATATAGAAGATAAATCTTTTGTGGATGATTCCAACTTGGACACTAAAGAATTACTATCTGCTATGAAAAATAGTGACAAACCAGTAAAAACGTCTAGTCCTTCCCCGGGGGATTTTTTAAAGGAGTATGAAAAAGGAGAAAATATATTCGTTGTGACTTTATCTTCTGCATTGAGTAGCACCTATAGTAATGCAGTTTTAGCCAAAAATATAGCATTAGAAAGTAGCAACAAATTCATTCATGTATTCGATTCCTTGTCTGCTTCTATAGGGGAAACATTAGTAAGTTTAAAGATATTTGAGCTGATTGAGGAAAATTTCAAACCTAAGGATATAGTAGAAAAAGTAGAAAAGTATATCAAAGAGATGAAAACCTTTTTTATATTAGAATCCTTAGACAATTTGATGAAAGCTGGTAGAATTAGCAAGGCTATGGGACATATTGCTTCTATGATATCCATAAAACCCATAATGGGCGGTGACCATGATGGAACTATTAAACTAGTAGAAAAAGTTAGAGGGAGCAAAAAGGTCTTTAGAAGGTTAGTAGATATTATTGGAGAAAAGGGAGAAAATTTTGAGGATAAAATATTAGGAATTGCTCATTGTAATGCTTTAGAAAAAGCTGAAGAATTAAAGGCACAAATAGAGGAAAGATATAATTTTAAAAATATAATAATAGTTGAAACTAGAGGATTAAGCACTGCCTATGCTAATGATGGTGGTATAATAGTAGTCTTTTAAAAACAAACTCTCTACTTAGAGAGTTTGTTTTTTCCTTGGTGGATAAAAAGTTTTTTTGATTTACTAAGTAGTATAAATTCATGTTCAGATATTATACCTTTTTCTTTTAATGATTCCAATAAATTAAGAAATTGATAACACAATTCACAAATATCTTCATTAATCTTATCCACAAACACCACCCCATATAGTTAATAATTAATTAATTAGACAAAAGTTTTAAAAGTCCTTCAAAAGAATGAATTATTATAAAAAATAATATTTGTTTTATAAATATTGTTTAAACTAATATTTATTATATTTATTGAATTTTGATATCTATTTTTGTTATAAAAGTGATAATAATTCAATAGAAACATTATCTATTAATGCAGTTAATAGAATAAATGTAATAATATTACTGTTTAATTATAAATATAAAATTAAAAGTTGAAGCAGTATTGTAGAATATTCAGTAGAATTATGTAGATTAAATATTGTGTTCAATAGAAATTTTAAAAAAGTTTACTCTATTTAAAGTTGTTCAATTATAACTGTCATTGACATGAAAGCGTTAACAATGTTATAATGAAAAACAGTTGACAAAATAAAATTGACTAAAGGAGGAATATTTAGATGAAGAGAAAATTAGCACTATTATTAGCATTAGTACTTTTACTATCTGTATTTACCGTAGCTTGTGGTAAAGAAGAATCAACAGATGTAAAGAAGGAAGATGGGAAAGTAGTAGATGAACCAAAAGAAGGATCAGACGAAGATATTGATGATGAACAATATGTAACATTAACTATAATTGAGCCTCAAGCTATAGACCCTTCTACCAGTAACGATATATACTCTGGAGATATTTTAAATGAAATAACAGAAGGACTAGCAAGATTGGAAACAGGGGAAGATGGAGGAGATGTAGTAGTACCAGCTGGTGCTGAAGATTGGGATGTAAGTGATGATGGATTAGTATGGACATTCCATTTAAGAGATTATGAATGGGAAGATGGAGAACCAGTTACAGCCCATGACTTTGAATATGGTATAAAGAGAAATATTAATCCAGAAACGGCTGCAGTATTTGCATACTTATTGTATCCTATAGAAAATGCAGAAGCATGTAATAGTGGAGAAAAAGATTTAGATGAGGTAGGAGTTAAGGCATTAGATGATAAAACATTAGAGATTACTTTAGAAAAACCTTGTGCATATTTTGATAAGCTTCTTTCACATAGAATTATGTATCCTCAAAGAAAAGATCTTGTAGAACAATGGGGAGATAGAACAGGAAGTGAAGCAGAATATACTATATCCTGTGGACCATTTAAATTAACTGAATGGACTCATAAGAGTGAATTAGTTTTAGAAAAGAACGAAAACTATTGGGATGCAGACAATGTAAAATTAGAAAAAATAACATATAAAGTTATTGAAGACCCAAGCACAGCATATAATATGCTTTCCAATGGTCAAATAGATATATGTGGAGTTAGTAAGCCAGAATGGCTTGAAAAATTTAAACAAAGAGATGATTTAGTATACGTTAGCGAACCTCAACCATCTATTGTATATCAATTTTTTAATCAAAAGACAAAATTATTTAGTAATGCTAATGTAAGAAAAGCATTTATATTGGCATTAGATAGAGAAGAATTATTAGATGTACTATATTATGGAATAGGAGAACCTGCTTATGGCTGGATACCACCAGTTATGAAAGTAGGAGACAAGTTATATAGAGATATAGTTGATGAACCATTAAAGAAATTAAAAGAAGAAAATCTAGATCCAAAAGAACTGCTTATAAAAGGTTTAGAAGAGTTAGGAATGGATCCAGATCCAAGCAAAGTAACAGTAAAAATGTTAGAAGGAGGAACGGATGCCGAAAACAGAAGATTTGTTGAATATTATCAACAGATATATAAAAAAGTTTTAGGCATAAATGTTGAAGCAGAATATGTTGATTGGCCAGTATTCTTAGATAGAGTTTACAATCATGATTATGAAATGGCAGGTATGGGTGCTACAGCAGATTATGATGATCCAATGACATTTATGACAGATTTCTTAACAGAAGCTCAAAACATACCTACTGGATGGTCTAACGAGGAATATGATGAATTAATTAGAAAAGCTCAGACAAGCTTAGATAATGAAGAAAGATTGGACCTTATTGCTAAAGCAGAAGAAATATTGTTATATGAAGATGCAGTAGTTTCTCCTATTTTATATAGAAAGTCCAGTAGATTCCAGTATGACTATGTGAAAAATATAATAAAACCATTATATGGACCTGGAATTGAATTTAAATATGCTTACATTCAAGGCAGAAATAAGTAAATTTATAGGAACAGTTTATGCGACTATATAGTCGCATAAACTGTATAAAAATATTTTTAGGATCGTACTTTTATGTATTGGAGGTAAAAATATGCTAAAATATGTTTCAAAAAGGCTTCTTTATATGATAATAACATTATGGGTAGTTATTACTATTACATTTTTTTTAATGCATGCAATGCCAGGAGATCCATTAGCTTCATTAGCTAGAGAATTACCACCTCAAGTAAAAGCTAACTATTATGCTAAATATGGATTGGATAAAAGTGTTCCACAACAATATGTATTGTTTTTAAAAAATCTTTGCCGTGGAGATCTTGGAGAATCTTTAAAGTATCCTGGTCGAAGCGTTACAGATACAATAGCTAAACATGCTCCAGTATCTGGTAGATTAGGAATTCAAGCTATATCTATAGGAGTTGTTATAGGTATAGTACTTGGGATAATTGCTGCATTTAAGAGGAACAGATGGCCTGATCATTTAGTTATGTTTATAGCAATACTAGGTGTTTGTTTACCAAGTTTTGTACTAGCAGCTTTATTACAATATGTACTTTCTGTAAAATTTGAATTATTTCCTACTGCTGGGTGGGGGACTGGGAAACATACAGTACTACCTACCATAGCACTATGTTTTGGATCCATAGCAACTTATGCTAGGTATATGAGGTCAAGTGTTCTTGACGTAATCAATCAAGATTATATTTTGACAGCAAAAGCAAAAGGGATTTCTGAATTTAATTTAATTGTAAAACACGTTATAAGAAATGCTATAATTCCTGCTATAACTATTTTAGCACCTCAAATAGCAAATGTATTTACAGGTTCATTTGTTATAGAAAATATATTTGCTATTCCAGGATTGGGCTCAAATTTAGTAGACTCAATAAACAACAGGGATTTTAGTATGATAATGGGGTTGACCATTTTCTATTGTGCATTATATATAATATCTCTATTAATAGTAGATATTTTATATGGTATTGTTGATCCAAGGATAAGGTTTTCTGATGATGTTCAAGAATAAATATCATCAAAATTAAAAAAACATACCATATAAAGATTGGAGGAGATTTAATGACGGAAATAATGGATGAAAAATTTAAGATTATTGGATGCCAAGACTCAGATAGTGAAAAAATAGCAAGACCAGCCATGACATATTGGCAAGACGCATGGAGAAGGTTAAAATCAAATAATGTAGCTATGATTTCTATTGGAATATTAATAGCATTAATAGTTATGACTATAATAGGGCCTCACATAACTCCATATTCCCATGAAGAAATGATTGTAGAAGAAAGGAATATGGGACCAAGTGCTAAACATTGGTTTGGGACTGACGAACTAGGAAGGGATATATTTACCAGAGTATGGAAAGGCGGAAGAGTTTCAATGCTCATTGGTGTAGTAGGAGCCTTTGTAGTATCAGTTGTAGGTTGTATTTATGGTGGTATAGCAGCTTACTTTGGCGGGAAAGTAGACACAATAATGATGAGAATAGTAGAGATACTGGTAAGTGTTCCCTATTTAATAGTTGTTATTTTGATTTCAGTAATAACAGAAAGTAAAGGTATGGGTTCGATACTTCTAGCTCTTTGTCTTACAGGATGGTGCGGAACAGCTAGACTTGTAAGAGGACAAATACTTCAATTAAAAGAACAAGATTTTGTTTTAGCAGCTGAAGCTTTAGGGATGAGTCCTGGAAAAATAGTATTAAAACATTTAATTCCTAATACCATAGGCGTAATCATAGTATCTATTACGTTTGATATTCCAGGATTTATATTTTCAGAAGCATTTTTAAGTTATATAGGATTAGGAGTTCAATCTCCAGACACAAGCTGGGGTGCGATGGCATCTGCAGCACAAAACAATTTATTGTTTTACCCCTATCAATTGTTTTTCCCCGCTCTTATGATAGCTTTAACCATGTTATCTTTTACATTACTAGGAGATGGGTTGAGAGATGCTCTTGATCCAAGACTACGACAATAAGGAGAATGTGCAATGGATAATATATTAGAAGTAAAAAATTTAGGTGTTTCATTTCACACTTATGCCGGTGAAGTTAAAGCTGTTAGGGGAGTTAGTTTTCATTTAGAGAGAGGGGAAACATTAGCACTTGTTGGTGAATCTGGTTGCGGTAAAACCGTAACTGCGAAATCATTAATGAGATTAAATCCAGAACCACCTGGAGAGATAAAAGAAGGTTCTTCCATAAAATACGAAGGCAGAGAAGTATTAGAAATGTCCAAAAAAGAGCTAAAGGAATTAAGGGGTGCCGAGATTAGTATGATTTTCCAAGACCCTATGACATCCCTAAATCCTACAATGAAAATAGGAAATCAAATAGCAGAAAGTTTAATAACTCATATGAAACTCAATAAAGAAGATGCACTAAAAAAAGCTACTGAAATGTTAAAAACTGTTGAAATACCTGAAGCAGAAAAAAGGATAAAAGATTATCCTCATGAATTTTCAGGAGGAATGAGGCAAAGGGTAATGATAGCTATAGCTCTTGCTTGCAATCCCAAAATACTCATAGCAGACGAACCAACTACTGCTCTTGATGTTACTATACAAGCACAAGTTTTAGACTTATTAAAAACGTTACAAAAAGAGATGAATACTTCCATAATATTAGTAACTCACGACTTAGGAGTTGTTGCAAATTTTGCTGATAGAATAAATGTCATGTATGCAGGACAAATAGTTGAACAAGGAACTACTAGAGAAATTTTTTACAAGGGAGAACACCCTTATACATGGGCTCTTTTAAGTTCTGTTCCAAGATTGCATGGAGAGAGTAAAAAAGAATTATATTCATTACCAGGCACTCCTCCAGACTTATTACTGCCACTAGAAGGTTGCCCATTTGCAAGTAGATGTAACTACTGCATGCAAATATGTAGAGAAAAAATGCCTCCAAAAACAGAATTAAGTGAAACTCACAGCTTAGCGTGTTGGTTAAAGCATCCTTCAGCACCTAAGGTTGAAAAACCAGATATTTTAAGGAGGGATGCATAATGGTCAATTTACATGAAGAATTAATCCAAGTAAATAACCTAAAAAAATATTTTAGAGTAGGCAAAGATTCTATATTAAAAGCAGTTGATAATGTTAGTTTTTCAATTAAAAAGGGAGAAACTTTAGGACTAGTAGGAGAATCAGGATGTGGGAAGACCACTTGCGGTAGGACAATTATTGGGCTATATAAAGCTACTGGTGGTAAAGTACTATATGATGGAAAAGATGTTCACAACCTTGGAGATGAAAAATTACAATTTAAAAAGAAAGCTCAATATATATTTCAAGACCCCTATGCTTCCTTAGACCCTAGAATGACAATAGGAGATATTATAGCAGAAGGTATGGACATTCATCAAATGTACTCTACTAAAAAAGAACGTACCGAAAAAGTTCATGAACAATTAAAACTTGTTGGTTTAAATCCAGAACATGCAGTTAGATATCCTCACGAGCTTTCTGGAGGGCAAAGGCAGAGAGTAGGGATAGCACGAGCTCTTGCAGTAGAACCAGAATTTATTGTATGTGATGAACCTATTTCTGCACTAGATGTATCCATACAAGCTCAGATAGTAAATTTGCTTATAAAGTTACAGCAAGAGCTAGGATTAACATATTTGTTCATATCCCACGATCTTTCTATGGTAAAACATATTTCAGACCGAGTAGGAGTTATGTATCTAGGGTCCATAGTAGAAATATCTGAAAACATTGCTTTATATGAGAATCCTTTACATCCATATACTCAAGCATTGATATCAGCTATAAATATACCAGATCCAGATATTGAAGCAAAGAGGGAAAGAATTAAATTAGAAGGAGAAGTTCCTAGTCCAATAAATCCTAAGCCAGGGTGTAAATTTGCAAACAGATGCAGATATGTAAAAGATGTATGTAGAGAAAAAACCCCTGAATTAAAAGAAGTAAAAGAAGATCATTATGTAGCATGCCATTTATATTAAAAGCATAGCATATAGGATAAATATATATTATATAGACACTTAAAGATATTTAGTAAAAAATATTTTTAAGTGTCTATTTTTTTAGAGAGAATGAATAATTATAGTTAGTTTAAAAGTGTATTATGTTTGTATCCATTATTGACAGAATAGAAGAAATAATGGTATAATACAGTAAATTAATATTATTTAAATAATGAATTAAAGGGGGAGTATTTAGATGAAAAGAAAGTTAGCACTATTGTTAGCATTAGTACTTTTATTATCTGTATTTACCGTAGCTTGTGGTAAAGAGGAACCAGCAAAAGGAGGAGATAAAGAAAAAGTAGAAGAAGGACCAGGAGAGGATGTATCAGACGAAGATATTGATGATGAACAATATGTAACATTAACAATAACTGAACCTCAAGCAATAGATCCTTCTAAGAGTAGTGATATATATTCAGCAGATATTTTAAATGAAATAACAGAAGGATTAGTAAGGTTAGAAGTAGGAGAAGATGGAGGAGATGTAATAGCACCGGCTGGTGCTGAAGATTGGGATGTAAGTGATGATGGGCTAGTATGGACATTCCATTTAAGAGATTATGAATGGGAAGATGGAGAACCAGTTACAGCTCATGATTTTGAATATGGTATGAAAAGAACCATTAATCCAGAAACTGCTTCAGTATATGCATTTTTATTATATCCAATAAAGAATGCAGAAGCATGTAATAGTGGAGAAAAAGATTTAGATGAATTAGGAGTTAAAGCAATAGATGATAAAACATTAGAAATTACATTAGAAGGACCTTGTGCATATTTTGATAAGCTACTTGCATTTAAAACTATGTATCCACAAAGAAAAGATCTTGTAGAACAATGGGGAGATAAGGTAGGAAGTGAAGCAGAATATACTATATCCTGTGGACCATTTAAATTAACTGAATGGACTCATAAGAGTGAATTAGTTTTAGAAAAGAATGAAAACTATTGGGATGCAGATACTGTTAAATTAGAAAAAATAACATATAAAGTTATTGAAGACCCAAGCACAGCATATAATATGCTTTCCAATGGTCAAATAGATATATGTGGAGTTAGTAAACCAGAATGGCTTGAAAAATTTAAACAAAGAGATGATTTAGTATACGTTAGTGAATATCAACCATCTGTTGCATATCAATTCTTTAATCAAGATGTAAAATTATTTAGTAATGCTAATGTAAGAAAAGCATTTATATTGGCAATAGATAGAGAAGAATTATTAGATGTACTATATTATGGAATAGGAGAACCTGCTTATGGCTGGATACCACCAGTTATGAAAGTAGGAGATAAAACTTATAGAGATGTAGTTGATGAACCATTGAAGAAATTAAAAGAAGAAAATCCAGATCCAAAAGAACTGCTTATAAAAGGTTTAGAAGAGTTAGGAATGGACCCAGATCCAAGTAAAATAACAGTTACAATGTTACAATCAGGAACAGACGCTGAAAGTAGAAGATTTGCTGAATATTATCAACAAGCATATGAGACAGTTTTAGGTATAAATGTTGAAGCAGAATATATGGATTGGCCAGTATTTTTGGACAGAGTCCAAAGTGCAAATTATGAGTTAGCTGGTATGGGTTGGAATGGAGATTATGATGACCCAATGACATTTATGGATATGTGGATAACAGGTTCAGGAATGTCAGACATTCAATGGTCTAACAAGGAATATGATGAATTGATTAAAAAAGCTCAGACAAGCTTAGATGATGAAGAAAGATTGGAATGTTTTAAACGTGCAGAAGAAATATTATTATATGAAGATGGATGTATTTCTCCAATAATATATAGAAAATCTAGTAGATTCCAATATGATTATGTGAAAAATATAATGAGACCATTATGTGCTTCTGGAATTGAATTTAAATACGCTTACATTCAAGGCAGAAATAAGTAAATTTATAGGAACAGTTTATGCGACTATATAGTCGCATAAACTGTATAAAAATATTTTTAGGATCGTACTTTTATGTATTGGAGGTAAAAATATGCTAAAATATGTTTCAAAAAGGCTTCTTTATATGATAATAACATTATGGGTAGTTATTACTATTACATTTTTTTTAATGCATGCAATGCCAGGAGATCCATTAGCTTCATTAGCTAGAGAATTACCACCTCAAGTAAAAGCTAACTATTATGCTAAATATGGATTGGATAAAAGTGTTCCACAACAATATGTATTGTTTTTAAAAAATCTTTGCCGTGGAGATCTTGGAGAATCTTTAAAGTATCCTGGTCGAAGCGTTACAGATACAATAGCTAAACATGCTCCAGTATCTGGTAGATTAGGAATTCAAGCTATATCTATAGGAGTTGTTATAGGTATAGTACTTGGGATAATTGCTGCATTTAAGAGGAACAGATGGCCTGATCATTTAGTTATGTTTATAGCAATACTAGGTGTTTGTTTACCAAGTTTTGTACTAGCAGCTTTATTACAATATGTACTTTCTGTAAAATTTGAATTATTTCCTACTGCTGGGTGGGGGACTGGGAAACATACAGTACTACCTACCATAGCACTATGTTTTGGATCCATAGCAACTTATGCTAGGTATATGAGGTCAAGTGTTCTTGACGTAATCAATCAAGATTATATTTTGACAGCAAAAGCAAAAGGGATTTCTGAATTTAATTTAATTGTAAAACACGTTATAAGAAATGCTATAATTCCTGCTATAACTATTTTAGCACCTCAAATAGCAAATGTATTTACAGGTTCATTTGTTATAGAAAATATATTTGCTATTCCAGGATTGGGCTCAAATTTAGTAGACTCAATAAACAACAGGGATTTTAGTATGATAATGGGGTTGACCATTTTCTATTGTGCATTATATATAATATCTCTATTAATAGTAGATATTTTATATGGTATTGTTGATCCAAGGATAAGGTTTTCTGATGATGTTCAAGAATAAATATCATCAAAATTAAAAAAACATACCATATAAAGATTGGAGGAGATTTAATGACGGAAATAATGGATGAAAAATTTAAGATTATTGGATGCCAAGACTCAGATAGTGAAAAAATAGCAAGACCAGCCATGACATATTGGCAAGACGCATGGAGAAGGTTAAAATCAAATAATGTAGCTATGATTTCTATTGGAATATTAATAGCATTAATAGTTATGACTATAATAGGGCCTCACATAACTCCATATTCCCATGAAGAAATGATTGTAGAAGAAAGGAATATGGGACCAAGTGCTAAACATTGGTTTGGGACTGACGAACTAGGAAGGGATATATTTACCAGAGTATGGAAAGGCGGAAGAGTTTCAATGCTCATTGGTGTAGTAGGAGCCTTTGTAGTATCAGTTGTAGGTTGTATTTATGGTGGTATAGCAGCTTACTTTGGCGGGAAAGTAGACACAATAATGATGAGAATAGTAGAGATACTGGTAAGTGTTCCCTATTTAATAGTTGTTATTTTGATTTCAGTAATAACAGAAAGTAAAGGTATGGGTTCGATACTTCTAGCTCTTTGTCTTACAGGATGGTGCGGAACAGCTAGACTTGTAAGAGGACAAATACTTCAATTAAAAGAACAAGATTTTGTTTTAGCAGCTGAAGCTTTAGGGATGAGTCCTGGAAAAATAGTATTAAAACATTTAATTCCTAATACCATAGGCGTAATCATAGTATCTATTACGTTTGATATTCCAGGATTTATATTTTCAGAAGCATTTTTAAGTTATATAGGATTAGGAGTTCAATCTCCAGACACAAGCTGGGGTGCGATGGCATCTGCAGCACAAAACAATTTATTGTTTTACCCCTATCAATTGTTTTTCCCCGCTCTTATGATAGCTTTAACCATGTTATCTTTTACATTACTAGGAGATGGGTTGAGAGATGCTCTTGATCCAAGACTACGACAATAAGGAGAATGTGCAATGGATAATATATTAGAAGTAAAAAATTTAGGTGTTTCATTTCACACTTATGCCGGTGAAGTTAAAGCTGTTAGGGGAGTTAGTTTTCATTTAGAGAGAGGGGAAACATTAGCACTTGTTGGTGAATCTGGTTGCGGTAAAACCGTAACTGCGAAATCATTAATGAGATTAAATCCAGAACCACCTGGAGAGATAAAAGAAGGTTCTTCCATAAAATACGAAGGCAGAGAAGTATTAGAAATGTCCAAAAAAGAGCTAAAGGAATTAAGGGGTGCCGAGATTAGTATGATTTTCCAAGACCCTATGACATCCCTAAATCCTACAATGAAAATAGGAAATCAAATAGCAGAAAGTTTAATAACTCATATGAAACTCAATAAAGAAGATGCACTAAAAAAAGCTACTGAAATGTTAAAAACTGTTGAAATACCTGAAGCAGAAAAAAGGATAAAAGATTATCCTCATGAATTTTCAGGAGGAATGAGGCAAAGGGTAATGATAGCTATAGCTCTTGCTTGCAATCCCAAAATACTCATAGCAGACGAACCAACTACTGCTCTTGATGTTACTATACAAGCACAAGTTTTAGACTTATTAAAAACGTTACAAAAAGAGATGAATACTTCCATAATATTAGTAACTCACGACTTAGGAGTTGTTGCAAATTTTGCTGATAGAATAAATGTCATGTATGCAGGACAAATAGTTGAACAAGGAACTACTAGAGAAATTTTTTACAAGGGAGAACACCCTTATACATGGGCTCTTTTAAGTTCTGTTCCAAGATTGCATGGAGAGAGTAAAAAAGAATTATATTCATTACCAGGCACTCCTCCAGACTTATTACTGCCACTAGAAGGTTGCCCATTTGCAAGTAGATGTAACTACTGCATGCAAATATGTAGAGAAAAAATGCCTCCAAAAACAGAATTAAGTGAAACTCACAGCTTAGCGTGTTGGTTAAAGCATCCTTCAGCACCTAAGGTTGAAAAACCAGATATTTTAAGGAGGGATGCATAATGGTCAATTTACATGAAGAATTAATCCAAGTAAATAACCTAAAAAAATATTTTAGAGTAGGCAAAGATTCTATATTAAAAGCAGTTGATAATGTTAGTTTTTCAATTAAAAAGGGAGAAACTTTAGGACTAGTAGGAGAATCAGGATGTGGGAAGACCACTTGCGGTAGGACAATTATTGGGCTATATAAAGCTACTGGTGGTAAAGTACTATATGATGGAAAAGATGTTCACAACCTTGGAGATGAAAAATTACAATTTAAAAAGAAAGCTCAATATATATTTCAAGACCCCTATGCTTCCTTAGACCCTAGAATGACAATAGGAGATATTATAGCAGAAGGTATGGACATTCATCAAATGTACTCTACTAAAAAAGAACGTACCGAAAAAGTTCATGAACAATTAAAACTTGTTGGTTTAAATCCAGAACATGCAGTTAGATATCCTCACGAGCTTTCTGGAGGGCAAAGGCAGAGAGTAGGGATAGCACGAGCTCTTGCAGTAGAACCAGAATTTATTGTATGTGATGAACCTATTTCTGCACTAGATGTATCCATACAAGCTCAGATAGTAAATTTGCTTATAAAGTTACAGCAAGAGCTAGGATTAACATATTTGTTCATATCCCACGATCTTTCTATGGTAAAACATATTTCAGACCGAGTAGGAGTTATGTATCTAGGGTCCATAGTAGAAATATCTGAAAACATTGCTTTATATGAGAATCCTTTACACCCATATACTCAAGCATTGATATCAGCTATAAATATACCAGATCCAGATATTGAAGCAAAGAGGGAAAGAATTAAATTAGAAGGAGAAGTTCCTAGTCCAATAAATCCTAAGCCAGGGTGTAAATTTGCAAACAGATGCAGATATGTAAAAGATATATGTAGAGAAAAAACCCCTGAATTAAAAGAAGTAAAAGAAGATCATTATGTAGCATGCCATTTATATTAAAAGCATAGCATATAGGATAAATATATATTATATAGACACTTAAAGATATTTAGTAAAAAATATTTTTAAGTGTCTATTTTTTTAGAGAGAATGAATAATTATAGTTAGTTTAAAAGTGTATTATGTTTGTATCCATTATTGACAGAATATAAGAAATAATGTTATAATACATTAAATTGATAATGTTCTAAAACGAAACAAAAGGGGGAATATTTTAATGAAAAGAAAGTTAGCACTATTGTTAGCATTAGTACTTTTATTATCTGTGTTTACTGCAGCTTGTGGTAAAGAAGAACCAACAGATGTAAAAAAAGAGGAGGAAAAAGTAGCAGATGAACCAAAAGAAGGTTCAGATGGAGATATTGATGATGAACAATATATAACATTAACTATAACCGAACCTCAAGCTATAGATCCTTCTACCAGCAATGATATATACTCTGGAGATATTTTAAATGAAATAACAGAAGGATTGGGAAGATTGGAAACAGGAGAAGATGGAGGAGATATAATAGTGCCAGCTGGTGCTGAAGATTGGGATGTAAGTGATGATGGATTAGTATGGACGTTCCATTTAAGAGATTATGAATGGGAAGATGGAGAACCAGTTACAGCCCATGACTTTGAATATGGTATAAAGAGAAATATTAATCCAGAAACGGCTGCAGTATTTGCATACTTGTTGTACCCTATAAAGAATGCAGAAGCATGTAATAGTGGAGAAAAAGATTTAGATGAATTAGGAGTAAAAGCATTAGATGATAAAACATTAGAGATTACTTTAGAAAAACCTTGTGCATATTTTGATAAATTTCTTCCACATAGGATTATGTATCCACAAAGAAAAGATCTTGTAGAACAATGGGGAGATAAGGTAGGAAGTGAAGCAGAATATACTATATCCTGTGGGCCCTTTAAATTAACTGAATGGACCCATAAGAGTGAATTAGTTTTAGAAAAGAATGAAAACTATTGGGATGCAGACAATGTAAAATTAGAAAAAATAACATATAAAGTTATTGAAGACCCAAGCACAGCATATAATATGCTTTCCAATGGTCAAATAGATATATGTGGAGTTAGTAAGCCAGAATGGCTTGAAAAATTCAAACAAAGAGATGACTTAGTATATGTTAGTGAACTTCAACCAACTATTGTATATCAATATTTTAACCAAAAAACAAAATTATTTAGTAATGCTAATGTAAGAAAAGCATTTATGCTGGCAGTAAATAGAGAAGAACTATTAGATGTACTATATTATGGAATAGGAGAACCTGCTTATGGCTGGATACCACCAGTTATGAAAGTAGGAGACAAGTTGTATAGAGATATAGTTGATGAACCATTAAAGAAACTAAAAGAAGAAAATCCAGATCCAAAAGAACTGCTTATAAAAGGTTTAGAAGAGTTAGGAATGGACCCAGATCCAAGTAAAATAACAGTTACAATGTTACAATCAGGAACAGACGCTGAAAGTAGAAGATTTGCTGAATATTATCAGCAAACATATGAAAAAGTTTTAGGTATAAATGTTGAAGCAGAATATATGGATTGGCCAGTATTCTTAGATAGAGTTTATAATCATGATTATGAAATGGCAGGCATGGGTGCTTCAGCAGATTATGATGACCCAATGACGTTTATGGCAGATTTCTTAACAGAAGCTCAAAATATACCTACTGGATGGTCTAATGAGGAATATGATGAATTAATTAAAAAAGCTCAGATAAGTTTAGATAATGAAGAAAGATTAGAGCTTATTGCTAAAGCAGAAGAAATATTATTATATGAAGATGCAGTAGTTTCTCCTATTTCATATAGAAAGTCCAGTAGATTCCAGTATGATTATGTGAAAAATATAATAAAACCATTATATGGACCTGGAATTGAATTTAAATATGCTTATACTCAGGGTAGAAATAAGTAAGTAATAACTATCAAAAATGGTGCCACAAAAATGGTGCCAGGCACCATTTTTGATAGTTATTTAAATTTAAAAAATATTGACATACATACACTACATGCTATAATAATATAGGTAGGAATTTTAAGCGGGAGTGGCGGAATTGGCAGACGCGCTAGACTTAGGATCTAGTGTCATTGACGTGGGGGTTCAAGTCCTCTCTCCCGCACCATTTGAACCAATGGAGTGCCATTGGTTTTTTATTATACATAAAAATTGGATAATTATTAGTTTTATGATATAATTTTAAAGGATAGTATATTAAATTTCAGTATGTATTCTGAAATAAATAATGAAATTAAGGAGGAAGTAAATAATGGACTATGTCTTAGAAAAAAAAGAAAATAATAAGGCTATTTTTACCATTGAAATTGACGAAGATGAATTTGAAGAAGCTATACAAAAAGCCTATTTAAAAAATAGACATATATTTAGCATCCCAGGTTTTCGTAAAGGAAAAGCACCTAGAAAGATAATTGAAATGAACTATGGTGAAAGTATATTTTATGAAGAAGCATTAAATAGCCTTTTGCCTGAAGCTTATGATGAAGCTGTAGAGGAATTAGGGCTTGAACCAGTAGATCTTCCTGAATTGAATATAGAACAATTGGAGAAGGGGAAACCAGTAGTAATAAAGATAGAGGTTACTGTGAAGCCAGAAGTAGTATTAGGTGATTATAATAGTATAGAAATTGAAAAAGTAGAGTATAATGTTACAGACGAGGACGTGGAAAAGGAGCTAAAAGCAGTACAAGAGATGAACGCTAGAATTATTGATGCTGGTGATAGGGAAACTAAAAAAGGAGATATAATTAACATAGATTTTGAAGGTTATATTGATGGAGAACAATTTGAAGGTGGAACAGCTGAAAACCAAGAATTGGTTTTAGGAGAAGGTGGATTAATTGAAGGATTTGAGGAACAATTAATTGGGAAGAAAAAAGGTGATGTAGTAGATGTTAAGGTAACTTTCCCAGAGGATTATTTTGAGGAAAGTTTGAGAGGGAAAGAAGCTGTATTTAAGGTAACTATAAATGAAATTAAGGAAAAAGAGTTGCCTGTATTAGATGATGAGTTTGCAAAAGATGTATCAGAATTTGATACTTTAGCAGAGTATAAACAAAATATAAGAGAAATACTTGAAGAAGAAGCTAAGGAAAAGGAAAAGGCAGAAATTGAAAATCAAGTAATTGAAAAATTAATTGAGATATCTGAGATGGATGTACCGGATGTTATGATAGAAAATCAAATAGAAAATGAAATTAAAGAATTTGAATATAGATTGATGATGCAAGGGTTAAGTTTAGACCAGTATATGCAATTTGCTAATTTAACATTAGAAGATTTCAAAGAACAAGTAAGACCAGTAGCTGAAAAGAAAGTAAAAGCAAATTTGGTATTAGAAGCAGTGGCAAAGAAAGAACAATTTGAAGTTACTGATGAAGATATAGACAAAGAGTTAGAAATATTAGCTGAAAAACACAATCAGGAAGATATAGAGAAGTTTAAAGAAGATATGAAAAAAGGTAATTTAGAATATATTAAAGCGGGTATAATTAGAAGGAAGACCATAGAGTTACTAACTTCAAATGCCAAATTTATTTAAAATTAGGAGGGATAATATGGCTTTAGTTCCTGTAGTTGTAGAGCAGACTAGTAGAGGTGAAAGATCCTATGATATATATTCTAGACTTTTAAAGGAAAGAATAATATTTTTAGGAGATGAAGTAAACAATGTAACTGCAAATTTAGTAGTAGCGCAGTTGCTGTTTTTAGAAGCTGAAGATCCAGATAAAGATATACAGCTTTATATAAATAGCCCCGGTGGTTCCATAAGTGCTGGATTTGCAATATATGATACTATGCAGTATATAAAACCTGATGTATCAACTATATGCATAGGTATGGCAGCAAGTATGGGTGCATTTTTATTAGCAGCAGGAGCAAAAGGCAAAAGGTTTGCACTTCCTAATGCTGAGATAATGATTCACCAACCTTTAGGAGGCACTCAAGGGCAAGCGGAAGATATTAGAATTCATGCAGAGAGAATTATTCGAACTAGAGATACGATAAATAAGATATTAAGTGAGAGAACAGGTCAGCCTTTAGATAAAGTTTCTAGAGATACAGATAGGGATTTCTTTATGACCGCTTTAGAGGCTAAAGAATATGGTATAATAGATGATGTAATAGAGTCAAAAAAGAAATAATTAATTAAGAGAGGTGTCATAATCGTGAAATATGATGATAAACAGCTTAGGTGTTCCTTTTGTGGAAAACCACAAGATCAAGTTAGAAGGCTTATAGCTGGACCTAATGTATTCATCTGTGATGAATGTATAGAATTGTGTCAAGAAATAATTGATGAAGAATTTATAGATGCTTATGATTATGAAGTAAGAGAATTACCAAAACCTAATGAAATAAAAGCAGCATTAGATGAGTACGTTATAAAACAGGAAAGAGCTAAAAAAACCTTAGCTGTTGCAGTATATAATCATTACAAGAGAATAAATAAAAGACCATCAAAAAACGATGACGTAGAACTACAAAAATCAAATATAGTTATGATAGGACCCACTGGTTCAGGTAAAACTTTACTAGCTCAAACATTAGCTAAAATATTAAATGTACCATTTGCTATTGCAGACGCCACATCTTTAACAGAAGCAGGATATGTAGGTGAAGATGTTGAAAATATAATATTAAAGCTAATACAAGCAGCAGATTATGATATAGAAAGAGCCGAACAGGGTATAGTATATATAGATGAGATAGATAAAATTGCACGAAAAACAGAAAATCCTTCCATTACTAGAGATGTAAGTGGAGAAGGAGTACAGCAAGCTTTATTAAAAATTTTAGAAGGTACTGTTGCAAATGTTCCACCTCAAGGTGGTAGAAAACATCCTCATCAGGAATTCATACAAGTGGATACAACCAATATATTATTCATAGTTGGTGGAGCTTTTGATGGTATAGATAAAATAATCCAAAATAGAATAGATACTAAATCCATGGGATTTGGAGCTGATATAAAAAGCAAAAATAATGCTCAAATAGGAGAATTACTAAAGGAAGTTCAACCAGAAGATTTATTAAAGTATGGTCTTATACCTGAATTTGTAGGTAGATTACCAGTCATTGTAACATTAGAAGAACTAGATGAGAATGCATTAGTTAGAATATTAACAGAGCCTAAAAATGCACTAGTTAAACAATATAAAGAGCTATTTAGGATGGACGGAGTAGAACTAGAGTTTGAAGAAGAAGCTTTACGTGCCATAGCTCAAAAAGCTATAGAAAGAAAAACAGGAGCCAGAGGATTACGTAGTATAATTGAAGAGACCTTAATGGATATCATGTACGAAATACCATCTAGAGATGATATTGAAAAATGCTTGATCAAAAAAGAGACTGTACTAAATGGGAAACCAACTTTAGTAATATCTGAAAGAAATAGTAAGAATAGAGCTAATAAAGGAGATAAAAAGGAATCCGCATCATAAAAAGCTCACAATTTAGTGAGCTTTTTTCATTCTATATATAGTTACACAACAAAAGGAAGGGAGTGAGATTATGTACAAGGATTCATATATTGTAGAGGGAAAAACATTGCCCCTTATACCCTTAAGAGGTATGACCGTATTTCCTTATATGGTTGTTCATTTTGATGTGGGAAGAGAAAAATCCATAAAGGCATTAGAAAAGGCCATGGTTGAAGATTCTTTAATATTTTTATGTACTCAAAAAGATGCAAAGGTGGAAGAGCCAACTTTGGATGATTTTTATCACATAGGTACTGTTACAAAAATAAAACAAATGTTGAAATTACCTGGCGGAAGTATTAGAGTGTTAGTTGAAGGGGTAAATCGAGGCAAAATAGTTAAAATGGTTAAAGAGGATGAATATTTTGAAGCAGTAATAGAAGAATTTACTTATGATCCAGATGAAATAAAATTGAATAAAGAACTACAAGCAGCAATGAGGCTTGTTATTGCTGATTTTGAAGATTATTTGGCTTTAAGCAAAAGATTGTCTCCAGATATATTAATAACCATAACAGATATAGAGGATCCTGGTAGATTAGCTGATATTGTAGCTTCTTATATAAATTTAAAAGTTGAGGATAATCAAAAGATATTGGAAACTTTTGATTTTTATGAACGTTTAGTCGTTCTCCATAAAATATTACAGGAAGAAATAGAATTACTAAAAATAGAAGAAAAAATAAATCAAAGAGTACAGAAGCAAATATCTGAAATCCAAAAAGAATACTATCTTAAGGAACAGATGAGAGCTATACAGAAGGAATTAGGAGAAGATTACGATGTATTAGAAGAGATAGAAGAGTATAAAACTAAAATAGATAATATAGATATGCCTGAAGAAGTAAAAGAAAAGGCGTTAAAAGAAGTGGAAAGACTAAAAAAGATGTCTCCTTATTCAGCAGAAACTGCAGTTATTCGAACCTATTTAGATTGGATCATAGAATTACCTTGGGATAAAGAAACAGAGGATAAGGTGGATATTAAAAGAGCTAGAGATATATTAAATGAGGATCATTATGGACTTGAAGATGTGAAAGAAAGGATATTGGAATTTATTGCTGTAAGGAAATTGACTTCCGATATGAAAGGTTCTATATTATGTTTAGTAGGTCCTCCTGGAGTAGGGAAAACTTCTATAGCTAAATCTGTTGCTAGGGCATTAAATAGAAAATTTGTACGTATGTCCTTAGGTGGTATGAGGGATGAGGCTGAAATTAGAGGACATAGAAGAACTTATGTAGGTGCTATGCCAGGAAGGGTGATTAGTTCAATAAAAAAATGTGGTTCCAAAAACCCAGTTTTTTTATTTGATGAAATAGATAAACTGGCTAGTGATTTTAGAGGAGATCCAGCCAGTGCATTGTTGGAAGTACTAGATCCAGAACAAAATTATACTTTTACAGATCACTATCTGGAAGTTCCTTTTGATTTATCTAAGGTATTTTTTATAACAACAGCTAATACTACAGCTTCTATACCGCCACCTCTTTTAGATAGAATGGAAGTAATAAGAATAAGTGGATATACAGAAGAAGAAAAGTTAAAAATTGCAACTAATCATCTGCTTCCAAAACAGCTTAAAGAGCACGGGCTTAAGGAGGACAACCTCATTATTTCAGAAACTGCCATAAAAAAAATAATCAATAACTATACTAGAGAAGCAGGAGTAAGGGAATTAGAAAGAAACTTAGCTAGTATATGTAGAAAAGCTGCAAAAAAAATAGTTGAAACTAATGTAAAAACTGTAAGAGTAAATAGAGGTAATATTCATAGATATTTAGGTCCAGAAAAGTATAGAATAGATATGGGAGAAAGGGAAGATCAAGTAGGAGTTGCAACAGGATTAGCTTGGACTGTTTTTGGAGGGGAAACTTTATCTATAGAAGTAAATTGCATGAAAGGAAATGGGAAGATTCAATTAACGGGGCAGCTAGGGGATGTAATGAAGGAGTCTGCAATGGCAGGAATTAGCTATATTAGGGCAAATGCAGATAAATTAGATATAGATCCTGATTTTTATAGGAAAATGGATATTCATATTCACGTACCTGAAGGAGCTATTCCAAAAGATGGACCATCTGCTGGGATAACTATGACCACCGCCGTAATATCAGCTCTTACCAATATACCTGTAAGCAAAGATGTAGCTATGACAGGAGAGATAACTTTAAGGGGAAGAGTTTTACCAGTAGGCGGTATTAAAGAGAAGGTATTAGCAGCTGATAGAATTGGTATAAAGAAAGTAATAATCCCCTTTGAAAATAAAAAAGATTTAGATGAAATTCCAGAAAAAGTAATTAAAAGAATGGAAATAGTATTGGTAAAACATATGAAAGAAGTTTTACCTCATGCTTTGTTAAGAAAAGAGGAAGATGATTATGAAGATAAGGAAAGCTCAGTTGGAGAAGATAGCTGTAAACAAGAAGCAATATCCTAGTCCTCATCTACCAGAAATAGCTTTTGCTGGTAGATCTAATGTAGGCAAATCCTCTTTTATAAATTCTATGGTAAATAGAAAGGACTTGGCTAGGATTAGTGGTAAACCAGGTAAGACTAGAACTATAAATTTTTATAATATAAATGACCAATTTAGGTTTGTAGATCTTCCAGGCTATGGATATGCTAAGGTTTCCAAAGCTGAGAAGGAAAAATGGGGACCCATAATAGAAGAATATTTAAGCAACAGAGAAAATTTAATAGAAGTTATACTATTAGTGGATATGAGGCATGAACCAACAGAATTAGATTTGATGATGTATAATTGGATTAAATTTTTTGGATATAGTGGGTTGGTAATAGCTACAAAAGCAGATAAAATTTCTAAGGGGAAGTATCAATCTAATATAAATATGATAAAGAACAAGCTAAACATAGAGGATCCGGAACTAATAATACCCTATTCTTCTGCAAAAAATATAAACAAGGACTTAGTTTGGAAAATATTAGAAGATAAATTATTGATAAAATGAAAGGCAGCACTTAAGTAAACTGTGCTGCCTTTAGGATTATTCTTCTTTTACAAATTGATCTTTTGTAGCTCCACACACTGGGCATACCCAGTCATCAGGCAATTCTTCAAAAGGAGTACCTGGTTCAATACCGTTATCTGGATCTCCTTCAGCTGGATCATAAACATAACCACAAAGTTCACAAACATATCTGTCCATAATAAAATTCTCCTTTCATCATGTAGTCAATAGAAATATTACCCATCAAATAGCGATTTTAAACTAAAATTTTGCAATATTTTTTTTTAATATGCTATAATATAATATGGTGATATTGAAAATTATATATAGATTAAAGGCATCATTTATGGGTAAAATAAATATAGTTTATAATATAATAAATAATTTAGTTTAGATGGGCGTGATTCAAGTGTATTTTAAATATCAAGGTTCTGTATGTAGCGATTTAGATGATACAAAGGTGTTTATACAAAATATACTGAATAGGCTTAAAGATGTTGTAGATGATGAAAATTTATTATTCGATCTAAAATTGATATTAAATGAACTAGTTATAAACAGCGTTATTCATGGTAATAAATGTAAAAAAGAAAAATGTGTCTATTTATATTTAGAGATTTTAGAAGATACCATTAGAATAGAAGTTAGTGATGAAGGACGTGGAATTGATTTTGACATATCATCCTATAACCCAAGAGAGCTAAAATGCTGTGGAAGAGGCCTTATATTAGTAGATGGTTTATCTGATGAACTCTACATTGATGAAAATCGAGTAGAAGTAATAAAGTATATCTGTTGATTATACTATGGCAGGGATAAATCCCTGCCATAGTATTTATAGCTACCATTTTTATAAAATTTGTGGTAAAATTAACTTCGTTAAACAAACAATTAATTTTAATACAGGAAGTGATTATTATTTATGAACATTACAAGAAATGATCTTAGAAATATTGCCATAATTGCCCATGTAGATCATGGGAAAACTACTTTAGTAGATAGTATGCTAAAACAAAGTGGAATATTTAGAGAAAATCAGGTGGTAAAGGAGCGAGTATTGGATTCTAATGAAATAGAAAGAGAAAGGGGTATTACAATACTATCCAAGAATACTGCTATCCATTATAAGGATATAAAAATAAACATAATAGATACCCCAGGTCATGCAGATTTTGGTGGCGAGGTGGAAAGGGTATTAAAAATGGCAGATGGAGTTGTACTTTTAGTAGATGCCTTCGAAGGACCTATGCCTCAGACAAAATTTGTACTAAAAAAAGCTTTTGAGTTAAATTTACCAGCTATAGTTTGTATAAATAAAATAGATAGACCAGAAGCAAGACCTAATGAAGTTATAGATGAAGTATTGGATTTATTTATAGAACTAGGAGCAGGAGATGAATACTTAGATTCTCCCTTTGTATTTACTTCTGCACGAGAAGGAATTGCCACTAGGGATTTAAATAATAAAAAGGATAATATGGAGGATTTATTTGAAACCATAGTAAATTACATTCCTGCACCTCAAGGAGATATAGATAGCCCATTACAAGTTCTAATCTCCACCATAGACTACAATGACTATGTAGGCAGAATCGGTATTGGGAGAATAGAAAGAGGGAAAATTGAGGCTAATCAAGAAGCTATAATAGTTAATGCCAATAAGCCCGATTACAAGAAGAAAATAAAAATAGGTAAAATATTTGAATTTGAGGGATTAAATCGAGTAGAAGTGGAAAATTCAACAGTAGGTAGTATAATAGCAGTAACTGGCGTGGAAGGTATTCACATAGGAGATACCATATGCGATATAGATCATCCTGAGGCACTGCCTTTTGTAAAGATATCTGAACCGACCATCGCTATGAATTTTTCAGTAAATGATAGTCCTTTTGCCGGAAAAGAAGGTAAATTTTTAACTTCTAGGCAAATAAGGAATAGACTATTTAAGGAACTACAAACAGATGTGAGTTTAAGGGTTGAAGAAACTGATTCAACAGATGTATTTAAGGTATCTGGAAGGGGAGAGCTGCATTTATCTGTACTCATAGAAAATATGAGAAGAGAAGGATATGAATTTCAAGTATCCAAACCAGAAGTTTTATATAAATATGAGAATGGTAAAAAGCTTGAACCTATGGAAAAGGTAACAATTGATGTATCAGACGAATATATTGGATCAGTAATAGAAAAATTAGGTAGGAGAAAAGGAGAATTAATAAGCATGACAGAAGCTAGAGGTGGGTATTCTAGATTAGTATTTTCTGTTCCTGCTCGAGGACTTATTGGATATAGAGGAGAGTTCATGACAGATACTAAAGGTGAAGGAATATTAAATTCTGTATTTGATGGATACGCTCCTTATAAAGGAGATATTCCTCAAAGGATTGAAGGCTCTTTAATTGCATTTGAAACAGGAGAAGCTACTGCATATGGACTATATTCAGCTCAAGAAAGAGGCACTTTATTTATAACACCAGGTACTAAAGTATATAAAGGCATGGTAGTAGGTTCTAATCCTAAGGGTGTGGATATAGAAGTAAATGTATGTAAAAAGAAGCATCAGTCCAATATAAGAGCAGCTGGATCAGACGAAGCATTAAGACTATCACCACCTAAGGAAATGACTATAGAAGAGGCATTGGAATTTATAGATGATGATGAGCTAATAGAGATTACTCCTACTACCTTTAGAATAAGGAAAAAGATTTTAGATTCCAATAAAAGATATAAATCAAAGAAAAATTAGCCTTATATTATAAAACAAGGGTGATATTATGGAAAAAGCAATAGTAGTATACACTTGGCTTATTAAAAATGTATTATGGATAAATATTATACTTGCCATATTATTAGTGTTCTTTGAAAGACGAAATCCTACTAGTACTTGGTTGTGGCTTATGGTGCTTACATTTTTGCCCATTATTGGATTTTTATTATATCTTATTATAGGTCAAGATATGAGTAAGAAGAAAATGTTTAAGGAAAAAGAAGAAGCAGATAGGGTATTTAGGGACAAGGTTATGAAACAGGAAGAAAAGATAAAGAATGAGGAATATTGTTTTTTGGATTCGAAATTTTTAGAATATGAGGATATAATAAAGATGCATATTCTTACTTCGGAAGCGTATTTTTCCCAAGATAATGAAGTTGAAATGTATTTTTCAGGGGAAGAAAAATTTAAGGCATTGCTAGATAGTATTTCTAATGCAAAGGATTATATATATATGGAATACTATATATTTAAAAGTGATGATATAGGGACTAAAATAATAGATAAGTTAACAGAAAAGGCCAAGGAAGGTGTAGAAGTAAAACTACTATATGATGGAATGGGAGGAAGAAAACTTAAAAGAGGTTGTTTTGATGAACTAAAAGCTGCTGGTGGTGAAGTAGCTGTGTTTTTCCCTCCCCTTATTCGGTATATTACATTGAGAATTAATTACAGGAATCATAGAAAGATATGTATAATAGATGGAAAAGAAGCGTATCTAGGAGGATTTAACATAGGGGATGAGTATTTAGGTCTTTCCCCCAAATTTGGATTTTGGAGAGATACTCACATAAAGATAAAGGGTACTGCTATTCAAGGATTGTTATGGAGATTCTCTAAGGATTGGAGATTTGCAGCCAATAAAGATGATTTTAATTGTAGAACAGAACTTCCAGAAAGCAAGGGAGAAGGAAAAGTTGGAATACAAATAGTAAGTAGCGGTCCTGACTCTAAATGGCCTAGTGTTAAGGATGGATATTTTAAAATGATAACCAATGCTCGAGACAAAATATATATACAAACCCCTTATTTTATTCCTGATGATAGTATATTTGAAGCACTAAGAATTGCAGGTCTTTCTGGATTGGATGTAAGAGTGATGATACCTTGTAAACCAGATCATCCTTTTGTATATTGGGCAGGGTTATCCTATATAGGAGAACTATTAGAAGCAGGAGTTAAATTTTATACTTATGAAAATGGATTTTTACACAGTAAAACTTTTATAATGGATGATTTTGTAACTTCTGTGGGTTCAGCCAATTTGGATATTAGGAGTTTTAAATTAAATTTTGAAGTAAATGCATTTATGTATGATGAAGAAGTAAATAGGAAGATGACAGAGCAATTTTATTTAGATTTAGAATATTGTAAGCAGATTACCATGAAGAAATATGAAGAACGTTCTAATATAGTTAAAATTAAAGAATCCATATCTAGATTGTTATCTCCAATATTATAATAAAAAACCACTTCTAGGAAATACTATTCTAGGGGTGGTAATATTGAATAAAAAGATAATATTAATAATACTTTTGATGTCCTTATTATTTACAGCATGTACAAATAAAGGAGAAAAAAAATCTACTAAAGTTGAAAATAAAGATAAAGCTCCTAAAGATTTAATATCCATACTTGATGAATTAGATAAAATTCTTGTATTGGTAGATGAGATTGAAGAAATATCAAAACTAACTGATTTAGAATATGAATCATTAAATGAAAAGGATAAAAAAACCAAAGAGGATGAAGAAAAACAAAAGAAAGAAGAACAAAAGGAAGATGAAATATCTGATAGAGATGTGGAGCTTTTAAAGCTATGGAATAATTTAGGAGATAAAATAGATAAAGTTCATAATGACTGGAATAATTATGAGATAGAAAGTAGAAAAAAAAGCCCTAGTGATGAAAAAAGTGAAAGTGTGAAGAATAATTTAAATTATATAACAACAATGATAGAAAATAGGGATATAATGGGTATATTGGATGCTACTAGTAAATCTTTATTATCTTTGGCTTATTTTTGTGATCTATATAAGGACGATATAAGTGGAGATTTATATAGAATAAAACATTATGTACTTCAAGCATATTTAAATCCTGATATGGGTAAGGAAATATTGAATAATACACAAGACAGTATATTGACTCTACGGCAAAAATTAGAAAAGGATAAGGATAAACTTAAAAAAGTAGATAAATTGGATCTATCTATAAAAGATATGGGAAATTCATTAAATATAAATAGCCCTAAATTATTGAAAAACAAGAAAGAAATAATATTTAAAAATATAGATTCTTTGAAGGAATAGTTGTATAATTTTAATGTATAATTTTATTTAAAAGGTCGTGAAATATATGAACATGAAAAAGGCAAGCCGTATTTTTCTTTTTTCAATAATGTTTATAACCCTTATCATTGTATTTAAGGGGTACGGAGATATTAGTCAATTAATAAATAAAACTGATATTAGATATTTAGGGCTGGCAGTATTGATGATGGTAATAGATTGGTTATTTGATGGATTTATATTAAATTCCATAACTAAAACTGTTCATGGTAGTATGGAATATACTAAGTCCTTAAAGATCGCAATAATAGGGCAATATTACAGTGCTATAACTCCTTTTTCAACAGGAGGGCAACCAGTGCAAGTATATCTTATGAGTAAAGATGATATATCTGTAGCAAAAGGCTCTACCATATTATTTAATAAGTTTATAATATATCAAATGGCAGTAACCTTCTATTCTTTAATTATGTTTGTATTTAAAATAGGTTTTATACTAAATGATGCTAAACCAGCAGTTCCGTTCATAGTTATTGGATTTATACTTAATTTAGGAATATTAATTGGCATAATCCTTTTGTTTTATAAACCTCAATGGATTAAACCTATTATAATATATTGCTATAAGGGATTGTATAAAATAAAAATAATAAAGGATTTAGATGGTTATATAGAAAAATTGGATAGCACTATGGAAGAATATGAACAAAGTATATCCAAAATAAAAGAAAACAAACTTAATAGCTTAAAAATATTTATATTTACATTGATTCAGTTAACTTGTTATTTTAGCATAACTTATTTTGTGTATTTGTCCTTAGGATTAAAAGGATCTAGTTTTTTGGATATAATAGCAGTACAATCTTTGGTGTATATGGCAGCATCATATATTCCTACACCAGGAACTGCTGGAGCTTCCGAAGGAGGATATTATCTACTATTTAAGCCTTTATTTACAAAGAATTTTATTGGATATGCTCTTTTGTTGTGGAGAGGCATAAGCTATTATTTTAAATTAATAATAACTGGAATAGTGGTTTTGATTGATAATATAATACGGAACAAAAAAGCAGTAGCTTAAATAAAAAACCTTGCACTATTTAGGTGCAAGGTTTTTTATTTAATATTGTTGTAAATAATCTTTTATATGAGTTTTAGGATTTTGTTTATTTATTTTCATTAATGCTTTACTTTCAATTTGACGTATTCTTTCCCGGGTGAGATTATATTTATTGCCTATAACTTCTAAAGTGGAAGGTTTTTTCCCGTTTAGACCAAATCTAAGTTCTAATACATCCTTTTCCTTAGGAGTTAAGGTATTTAGTATTTTATTTATTTCTTCCTTTAGTGAATTATAAAAAACAATATCTTCTACAGAAGGTTCTTCGCTGGGAATATAATCTTGAAGCTCTATATAATTATCATCAGAATCTAAATTTATTATACTATTTAGAGAAGTTAAGTTATAATAGTATTTTTTATAGTGATTAATTTCATAGTATTCCTGTTCATCTATATTCATCTCTTGGCATATAGCTTTTGTATTTATTTCATACTCAGTGGCTAAATGGTCATTTTCTATTGTGGATATGCTATTTATCTTTTCATATATATAAGCAGGTAGTCTTATTATGTATCCATTATTCATAACTGCTCTATCCATCTGCTGTACAATCCAATAATAGACATAGGTAGAAAAATTGGTATTTCTATTTACGTCATATTTTTCTATTCCTTTAATCATACCAATAATTCCTTCTTGAACCAAGTCCTCAAAGGTAAAAGATGTGGTTGTGTTAATCCTTTTTCTTGCAGCCACATATACTAGACCTATATTGTTTAAAATTATCTTGTTTCTAGTATTTATATCTCTATTCTTTTTATATAGTTTAAGCAGTTGTTCATTTGATTTGTGTTTTTCATTATTTGATTTTATTTTCATATCCATCACCTAATATATTATATTCTACATGAATTTTTAAAATCCTTTTTTAAATGGAGATATTTTATGGATAATTATTAATAGAATTGTTTGATTTTTCATATTTGACAAAAAATGAGATAAATAGTAAAATCAATATATGGAATGGTTTATAGTCTACCTATAAAGAATTAAAATATAGAGCTTTATTGAGTGATGAAGATTTAAAATTTTAGGTTATAATGATAGAGAAATTTAAGCAAAAACCTTGTAACTTTTTAGTTACAAGGTTTTTAAAATTATATATTGACATAAAAACAATATTAGTGTACTATAGGCTTAGTACACTAATATTTAATAATGGAGGTGAATATATGGAGTTTAAAGACAATCTTCCCATATATATACAGATTATGAATTTGATAAAGAGCAGTATAGCTTCAGGTGAAATAAGGGGAGGTGATAAATTGCCATCAGTAAGGGAACTTTCCAAAGAATTAAAAGTAAACCCCAATACTATACAAAGGAGTTATCAGGAGTTGGAAAGAGAAAATATTGTTTTTACTCAAAGGGGAATGGGGACATTTGTAACTGAAGACCAACAAATGATCAAAAATTTGAGAAGCAATATGGCCAAAGATGTGGTGCATGGTTTCTTAATGAATATGAAAAAATTAGGATTTGATTCCAATGAAATAATGGATATTGTATCAGAATGGATAGAAAAGGAGGAAATAAAATGAAACCCATTGTGGAAATAAAAGATTTAAGTAAAAATTATTTTAATAAAAGGGCATTAGATAATATAAATTTAAGTATACAGTCAGGGAAAGTAGTGGGAGTCCTTGGACCAAATGGCAGCGGTAAGACCACACTAATCAAGATATTAGCAGGATTGTTAAGACAATCTAAAGGAGAAGTTTTAATAGATGGACATGAGGTAGGAGTATATACTAAATCTATAGTATCCTATTTACCTGATAGAAATTTTTTATATAATTGGATGAGTATACAAGATGCTTGTGATTTTTATAAGGATTTTTATAGGGATTTTGATGAAACTAGATTTAAAAACTTGCTGGATTTTATGAAATTGGAAAGATCCATGAAGGTTACATCCCTTTCAAAAGGGATGCATGAGAAGTTAAATTTATCCCTAGTATTATCAAGGGATGCTAAGCTTTATGTATTAGATGAACCTATAGCAGGCGTAGATCCAGTAGCGAGGGATCAAATACTAGATGCTATAATAAATAATTACAATGAAAATAGCTCTATGTTGATCACCACTCATTTAGTTAGAGATATGGAAAACTTGTTTGATGATGTGGTATTTCTGAAAGATGGAAGGATAGTACTAGAAGGCAATGCAGAAGCTTTACGAGAAGAAAAAAGCAAACAAATAGATGATATTTACAAGGAAATATTTGGAGAATAGGAGGAGAAAAAATGGGCAGATATATGAAATATGAATTAAAAGGCAATTACAAATTTATATTAGGAGTATTAGCATTAGTATTAATACTTACAACGGGAATATACGTCTATATAGCCAATGCTAATGAAAGTTCAGTATTAGGTGTAATCTTTATGGGTTTATCTGTATTGGTAATATTTGGGACACTTCTTATTACTTTTTTATATATAATTGGATCCTTTAGAAAGGAACTATATGAAGATAGGGGATATTTGACCTTTACCTTGCCTTTAACAGGAAATCAAATACTAGGTTCTAAATTAATCGTGGCGATAATATGGTTTGCAATATTAGGGCTTGTAATAGGCTTGTATAATGCGTTTATGACTTTTATCTTTGCTCCTATAAAACCAGCTATTTCAGATATAATAGCCATAATAAATGGTATACCAATTAGAGAAGTTAGTGTATTCCTACTCATTGTGTTTATAGGTGGCGTTAGCACACTAATACTAATTTATTTCTCTATGGCTTTAAGTAGAGTTACTTTTAGGAATAAAAGGATTGGTGGTTTTTGGTTTGTAATATTCCTAATAGTAAGTGGACTAGTGGCTATGGGGCAAGCTAAGATTATTCAAGCATTACCCTATTATTTAGACTTGGAGACCTTTAGAATTATATCCAATGATATGCTTAATTATGATTTCCATATTGAGATGAGTAGTGCAGGGTTAATGGCAAGTGGAAATATGGGAAATGCTATGTTAAATATCGCAGGATTTATATATAGCATAGCTGTGGGAGTAATATTCTTTTTAGGAACAGGATATATAATAGAAAATAAAATAGATTTATAATATAAATCCCCTATTCAGGGGATTTTATATTTTAGTGTTAATTATTATAAAGATTAAAATAAGAACATTATTAATAAGATATTTTGGTATAATATAATAAACGATAATTTTCGGAGGGAAGATTTAAAATGGATAGAGAATTATCACTAGGAATTATCTTGTTTACAGTATTTTTATTATTCTTTATATTAGTGGTATTGATAATGGAATATAAAAATATGGAACAATTACAGATAGAGTATCCTGATATACCAAAAGAGGCTTATGAATATAGAAAATCTAATTTAAAAGTATGGGCTATAAGCCTTGTGCTTAAATTTTTGGTGCCTTTTTTATTTTTGATTACAGGACTTTCCAGTAAAATTGGGAATTTTGCTAAAGGTAATGGAAGAAATCTATTTTTAACAGGGCTTATATATGCAGTTATATTTTCAATAATTGATTTACTTATTTCACTACCTACTAGTTTTTATAGTGGTTTTATACTAAAACATAGATATAATCTATCTAATCAAACCATATCTAGATGGTTTGAATTAGTCTTTAAAAATTTCGTACTAAACACAGGTGCCATGTCTTTAACAATATGGTTTCCCTACTATATGATGAGGAAAAGTCCTACTAGATGGTGGCTTTATTTAGGACTTATTTCTATACCAGTTATTATATTTATTGCATTTATATCTCCTATGTATATAGATCCAATATTTAATAAATATACCTCTATAGAAGATGAACAATTAGGACAAGAGATAAAAGAGCTATTAAATAAAGCAGGCATAGAGGATGCAGATATATATAAAGTGGACAAAAGCAGAGATACCAAGGAGATGAATGCCTATATGACAGGGGTATTTAAATCTAAGAGGATAGTGCTTTGGGATACCACTATAGACAAATTGAGCAAAGAGGAAATATTAAGTGTTACTGCCCATGAGATAGGGCATTATGTAAAGGGACATATATGGAAAGGGATCATTCTAGGAGGATTAGGATCTATACTTTTAATGTATCTTGTATATAGAACATCCCATTGGATATTGATTAAATCCAATGGAAGTTTTGGGTTTAATAGGTTACAGGATATAGCTTCACTCCCCCTTATACTTTTGGTATTAAATTTTTATATGTTTTTTGCAAATCCAATTACAAATGCATATTCTAGACATATGGAAAGAGAAGCAGATATGATGGAAATACAATTGACAAAAAACAAGGAGGCGGCTATTTTTACCATATCTAAATTACATGAAGAAAGTCTGAGTATTCCACGTTCTAGCACTATATATAAAATATGGTATCATAGCCACCCAACAGCTGAGGAAAGAATAGAATTTTTTTCTAATTTTGAGTATTAATGAAGGCTTTTATATATGTTTATCTAGCCAATTGATTACATCTTCCATTACTTCATCTCTATTTATTTCATTTAACATTTCATGACGACCATCTTTATATAAATTATATTCTAAATCCTTTATGCCAAGTCTTTGATATGTCTTTACTAATTTGAGTACTCCTTTTCCCATATTGCCTACAGGATCTTTGTCTCCTGCAAATATGTATATGGGTAGATTTTTTGGTATATTTTCTAAATTACTTTTTTCGAAATTTTCCTTTAGTCCTTTAAAGAAATCATAATAAAAACTTGTTGTAAATATTCCACCACAATATGGATCTTTGATATATTTATCTACTTCTTTTTCATCTCTAGTCAACCAGTCAAACTCTGTCCTACTTGGTTCAAACTTTTTATTATAACTGCCGAAACTTAAATTGTTTAGACGAGGACTTCTTGCTTTAGGCCCTTTTTTTGCAACTTCTCTTTTTGCTATACGTATTCCTATATTTAATACAAAACCTTGATCGCCTGAAGTACCAGATAATATTACCCCTTGAATATTATCACCATAATGACTTATATAGCGTTGAGCTAAAAAGGACCCCATGCTGTGACCAAATAGAAATAATGGTAAATCCTTATTTTCTCTATCTCGAATTAAATCCGTAAATTCTTTCATATCTTGTACCATTCTATTATATCCGTCAGGACCTATATATCCTATTTCGTCTAAAGATGGTGCTGTTTTACCATGTCCTCTATGATCATTTGCATATACTATATAGCCTTCTTTAACAAGTTTTTCAGCAAACCTTTTATATCTATGTGCTGCTTCAGCCATGCCATGAGCTATTTGTACAATCCCCTTTACATTATTATTTTCATTTTCTGGTCGCCAATTATAGGCAAATATTTCTTCACCATCTGATGCTTTAAAAGTAAAAGTTTTTTCAATCATTTTTATTCCCCCTTAGGAAAATGCGATAAATATGCTTATGAAAAATAATTACGTTTTTATTGATTATATTATGAACATTAATTTATGTAAAGTTATAAACTAAAACCAAGTGAAATAATTAATAATATAGACAAAATACTTATACTATTACAATATTATAATTCTATTATACTACAATAATATATGATGTATTAAAAAGGGTATGATGCTATAATTATATACAAAGGAAAACGTTTGCTAAGGAGGTAAATTATGAATAAATTTTCAAAAACCTTTCTTGCCTGTTTAAGTATTATAATTTTATTCATATCTATATTCCAAGTAAGTTATCTAGAAACAAAACCTCAGTCTATAACCATATTATTTACCCATGATATGCATGATCACTTTTATCCTTCGAAAATAGAAGAAGATGGGGAAATTAAAACAATAGGTGGATATGCTAGACTTAATACGGCAATCAAAAAGGAAAGAGAAAGAAACCCTAATCTATTATTGGTAGATGCAGGAGATTTTTCAATGGGAACCTTATTTCAAACCATTTTTGCTAGTCATGCACCTCAGTTAAGAACATTAGGCAAAATGGGATACGACGTGGTAACCTTCGGGAATCATGAATTCGATTTTAGAGCAGAAGGATTAGCAGATAGCTTAAAAAATGCAAAGGATAGTGGAGAGGATTTACCACAAATTGTGGCTTCCAACATCACGTTTCCAGTGGATGATGATGGAAAATTAACTCCTACTTTATCCAAATTAAAAGATTCTATGGAATATTATGGAGTAAAAGATTACACTATAATTCAACGGGAAGGAGTTAAAATAGGCATTTTTGGATTAATGGGTAGAGAGGCAGATTCCAATGCTCCTATGGCAGAGGTAGTGTTTGAAGATTATATTAAATCAGCTGAAAAAGTTGTAGATGTATTGAAAAACAAAGAGAATGTAGATTTAATAATTTGTTTGTCCCACTCAGGAACTCATGAAGATAGTTCAAAATCGGAAGATGAAATATTAGCTAGAAAAGTTCCAGGTATTGATATAATTGTAAGTGGACATAGTCATACAGCTCTTGAAGAACCTATAGTAGTGGGAAATACAATTATAGGTTCTTGTGGAGAAAATGGAGAAAATATTGGAGTAATGGATATAAAAAAGGAAGGGAATGGTTGGAAACTAGAAGATTATAGATTGGAACCTATAGATGATCATTTAAGCGAAGATTTATCGATTAATGAAACTATAGAATATTATAAGGAAATAGTTCAAAAAGAGTATTTAGATATTTTTAACATGGAGTTTGATGAGGTAGTAGCACATACACCATTTAGTTTTACCCCTTATAGTTTATTAGGAACTAAACATGAGGAAGATACTTTAGGAAATTTAATTAGTGACTCATACATATATGCAGTAAAAAAAGCTGAAGGGAAAGATTACAAACCCATAGCAATTTCTGTAACTCCCGTTGGCACTATAAGAGGATCTTTTGTCAGAGGAGATATTACTGTATCAGATGTGTTTACAGTAAGTTCATTGGGAATAGGACCAGATAAGGTATCAGGTTATCCTCTTATTTCTGTATATTTAACGGGAAAAGAGTTAAAAACTGTAGCAGAGGTAGATGCATCTATAACTCCTTTAATGAGTGTAGCACAATTGTATACATCAGGACTTAATTATACTTTTAATCCTAATAGATTGATTTTTAATAAAGTTACTGATGTTTATATTGAAGATGAGGAAGGTAATAGAGAAGAAATAATAGATGATAAACTTTATCGAATAGTTGGAGGATTATATTCTGCTCAAATGCTTTCAGTTGTTGGTGATCAATCCTTTGGCATATTGTCCATTGTACCAAAAACTGAAAAAGGTGTTCCTATTACAGATTATGAATCTCAAATAATATATGATGAAGGGCACGAAATTAAGGAATGGTTGGCTATAGCAGAATATTTGAAATCCTTCGATAAAAAAGGAGGAGTACCTCAAGTACCTGAATATTATAATCAAAAGCAGGGAAGAAAAATTGTTGATGATAATCCTAGCTTATCTGCTAAACTTAAGAACCCAAATAAAATTGCAATAATTATATATTCCATTGTTCTTATTATAATAATTGCATTGATATTTTTGATAAGATTTATAGTAAGAAAAGTAAAAAAATCAAAAGAAGCAACTACACATGATGCGTAGTGGGACATTGGGTCAGACCTTCTGTCCCATCAACAATGATACCCCCATCTATATTTAAAAAATATAGGTGGGGGATAAATTATGTGATATGATAAAAGTATGTAGAAGAATTAAAAAAGGGTGATTTTATTTGAATGGTAATTATGCTGATATGGAATCTATTTTAGATATTGAAAAATGGCAATTGATCCAAGATAAACTTGCAAAAGTTACTGGTACAGCTATTATTACTGTTGACTACAAGGGTGTTCCGGTTACGAAACATAGTGAGTGCAGTGAGTTTTGTAAAAATATAAGATCTGAACCTAAGACAAATGCAATATGTCAAAAATGTGATGCTAGAGGTGGGATTGAAGCAGTAAGACTTAATCAAAATTATATATACAGATGTCACTGTAATATAATAGATGCAGCCATACCTATCATTGTTGATGATAAATATTTTGGATGTGTAATGGTAGGACAAATTTTATTAAAGGAAAATGGCCAGAGTGAATATATTGAAAAAATATACATGGATTCTATTGAATATTTACCTAATCAAAATGAAATGCTATATCTTTATAGCAAACTTCCCCATATGACATTAACTCAAATAAAAGAAATATTAGACTTAATAGAATACATAGTAAAATATATTGTTGAAGAATCAATATTAAAAAATAAATTATTACAGGAAAATCAGGATATGAAAAAACAATTAAAAGCAGTATTAAAAGATGATTATTCAAATATAAAATTAGATAACCATAATACAGATAAAAATCTTTCCAATGTTTCAAATGAAATGAAGGATATTTTAAAGCCTGCCATAAAATATATAAATGAAAATTTTCATGAAAAGATCACATTGGATGATTTAGCAAATATATGCTTTATCACTCCTGGATATTTTAGCAAACTATTCTATAGGGAAACTGGAGAAAAGTTTTCAGATTATTTAACTAGGATAAGAATTGGAAATGCAAAAAAATTATTAAAAACCACTGACAAAACTATACAGGAAATTTCAATGGAAGTTGGTTTTAATGATGCAGGATATTTTACTCGACGTTTCAAGGCATTTGAAGGGATTACTCCAGGAAATTATAGAAGAATTTTGAAAAATCAGTCAAATAAGTACAAAATAATTAAATAAGTACAAAATAATACAACAACATAATATCATAATGGTATTATATAGTTTAATGTAATTATTTGATATTATTGCTATACTGTAAATACAAGATATTGACTAAAGGAAAACCTTTTCTAATACATGCCTTTATATGTCAAAATATTCTTGAAATAAGTAGTAATAAAAAATTAGCATAAATTTTTATCTAAATTCATATTCTATAAGAATAAAAATGGGAGGTTTAGTAAATGAGAAAAGCATATATTTGCCCAACCAAATATGTACAAGGGGAAGATGAGATTTTAAATTTAGGTTATTTTGTAAAAACCTTTGGGGAAAAGGCACTTTTGATAGGACATCCCGATGATGTAAAAAGAGTACAAGATAAATTAGACGAAACACAAGAAAGATTTAATATTGAATTTGTAATAAGCGGTTTTTCAGGAGAATGTTCCCGAGAAGAAGTTGCAAGAATAAAGGATATGGCAAAAGAAAACCAATGTGATTGTACCGTAGGTTTAGGAGGAGGAAAGGCTATAGACACTGCAAAATGTGTGGCAGAAGGGGAAAAGGTAATCATAGTTCCAACTATAGCTGCAACTGATGCACCTACTAGCCATTCAGCAGTACTATATACACCAGATGGAGCTTTTGACGATTATGCATATTTTAAGCAAAGTCCTAGTGTTGTATTGGTAGATACCACTATAATAGCCAATGCTCCAACACGTTTTTTAATATCAGGGATGGGAGATGCTCTATCCACTTATTTTGAGGCTAGAGCTACAGCAACTTCCTATTCCAATGTGAATGCAGGATTGCCCTGTGGCGTAAGGGAAGGAGTAGCTGAAGGTGCCAAGGGGACCAAAGCAGCCCTTGCTTTTGCAAAGCTATGCTATGAAACCCTATTAGAAGATGGAGAAAAAGCCATTCGTGCTTGTGAATCTAAAAAAGTTACTCCAGCTTTAGAAAATATAATTGAAGCTAATATTTTATTATCAGGAATTGGATTTGAAAGTGGTGGCTTAGCAGCAGCCCATGCAATTCATGATGGTCTAACTATATTGGAAGGAACCCATAAATATTACCATGGAGAAAAAGTAGCTTTTGGAACAATTGCCCAACTAGTATTAGAAAATGCTCCAAAGGAGGAGTTAGAAGAAGTATTAGAATTTTGTATAAGAATAGGGCTCCCAGTTTGTCTAGAGGATATAGGGGTAGATACTATATCAGAAGAAGAACTATACAAAGTAGCACAAAAATCTTGTATACCTGAAGAGTCTATTCATTCTATGCCATTTCCAATTACAGAAAATCAGGTAGCTGCTGCAATAGTAACGGCGGATAAAATTGGTAAAAAATATAAGGAAACACACAATATATAGGGAGTGAGATGTTGTGAAAAAAATTATAAACCACAAGGAAGATGTAGTAGAGGAAATGCTTCAAGGGATGGTAAAAGCCCATCCAGAATACCTAAAAAGAATAGATGACAGTAATGTATTGGTTAGAAAAGATGCACCAATCAAGGGGAAAGTAGCTCTTGTAAGTGGTGGAGGTAGTGGTCATGAGCCTGCTCATGGTGGTTTTGTAGGATTAGGCATGTTAGATGGAGTAGCTGCAGGAGAAGTGTTTACATCTCCTACACCAGAACAAATACTCAAAGGAATAAAAGCAGTAGATGGAGGCAAAGGAGTATTATTGATTATTAAAAATTATTCTGGTGATGTGATGAATTTTGAAATGGCTGCAGAATTAGCACAAATGGAAGGTATAGAAGTTCAGCAGGTAATAGTTAATGATGATGTAGCAGTTGAGGATTCTACCTTTACCGTAGGTAGAAGGGGAATAGCTGGTACCATATTTGTTCACAAAATAGCAGGAGCTGCTGCAGAAAAGGGAATGGATTTAGATGATGTAAAGAGGGTAGCAGAAAAGACCGTTAAAAATGTTAAATCCATGGGTATGTCCCTAACTCCTTGTGTTGTGCCAGCAGTAGGCAAACCAAGCTTTGAAATAGGAGAAGACGAAATGGAGATTGGTCTAGGAATCCATGGAGAACCAGGAATTCGTAAGGAGAAGATAAAACCTGCAAGGGAAATTGCCAATATATTACTAAGCAATATATTGGAAGATATGAAATTGGAAAAAGATGATGAAGTAGCAGTAATGGTCAATGGATTAGGTGGTACTCCACTTATGGAATTGTATATATTAAATAGAGAAGTGCATAATCTATTAAATGAAAAGGGCATTAAAATATATAAAACCATGGTGGGAGAATATATGACATCTTTAGAAATGGCAGGATCTTCCATTTCAGTGCTTAAATTAGATGTTGAACTAAAACAATTATTAGATGCAAAAGCTGATACTCCCGCTTTTAGAATCTTATAATTTACGGAGGGATCTATATGTGTAATTCAAATATACTAATTAAAATAATTGAAAATATGGGGAAAAACATAATAGAAAACAAGGATTATTTAACTGAACTAGATAGGGCCATTGGTGATGCAGACCATGGTATAAACATGAGCAAAGGATTTAGTGCAGTAGATGCAAAACTAGATGAAATGAGTGGAAAGGATTGGGGGAGTATTCTAAAAACTGTAGCTATGACATTAATATCAACAGTGGGAGGAGCTTCAGGACCATTATATGGAACTGCTTTTTTAAGAGCTTCTACTGTTGTAGATGGAAAGATGGAAATAGATAAAGAGGATATTATAAATATGTTTGAACAGGCAGTGGAAGGTATAAAAATGAGAGGAAAATCGAACAAAGGAGATAAGACCATATTAGATGCCTTAATACCAGCTTTTGAAGCTTTAAAATTAGCATATGAAGAAGGAAAAGATACTAAAATAGCCTTTAAAATGGCAGAAGAAGCTGCCTTAGAAGGAGTAGAATATACTAAGGATATAATTGCTAAAAAAGGCAGAGCAAGTTATCTAGGAGAAAGAAGTATTGGGCATCAAGATCCTGGTGCTACCTCAACTTATATTATGATTAAATCCATAAATGAAGTATTAGAACAAAATTAGGAGGATATATATGATTGGATTGGTTATCGTATCTCATAGCAATAAAATTGCAGAAGGTATAGTAGATTTATGTTATGAAATGGCAGGCAAAGATTTAAATATAATACCAGCAGGAGGAACTTCTGATGGAAGGATAGGCACAGATCCCATATTAATAAAGGATTCTATAGAAAAAGCCTATGATGGAGATGGAGTGGCAATACTTGCAGATATAGGAAGTTCAATTATGAGTTCAGAATTGGCCATAGAAATGTTAGAGGATGATATAAAGGAGAAAACTTGTATTTTAGATACTCCTATAGTAGAAGGTAGTATAGCTGTATCAGTACAATCCTCCATATCAAAGGATATGGAAGATATAAGAAGAGCAGCAGAAGAAGCTAGAACTACTAGGAAAATTTCATGATGGGACAGAGGGTCAGACCCTTTGTCCCATATTTTTGTTTATCCTAACTAAACGATTGAATATTGACCAGATATACTATAGTGCAGATGGAATAATAGTTTTAGCATCTGAGATTATAGATGAATTGCCAATTATGCATCAATAAATATGGCTAATTTATTATATCTGTTTTTGATTTTATGTTATTAAAGGAATTTATAGCAAGAAAAATTATATTAAAAATTCTAATTTGACTATGATTTGATAAAAACCGTATAATTATATGGGTGCTTTGGAAGGAGGTGGAGTATGTTAAAGTTATCGGAAAACTTTAAGAATTATGAAGAAATAGGAAGGGAATTTTTTTTAAAGGAAAAGAACTTTACATTGTGGGAACATTTTGTACATATACCCTTATGCATTTAATTTATGCTACAATAGCAGCAGGTGTCAGCTTATGCGTTATATCAGGAGAATCAATATAATATACAGAAAATGTTTATTTAGAAGTTTTTTATAAAATCTAGTTATGAGTTTGCAATATTTGAAAAATGTATTTATTTTTATTTTAATGTCGTCATAGTGTTGCTTTAAAGAATAAATACTTAGATAGAATAAAAGAGGAGGTAATAACAGTGATAAGGAAAATTGCTACATTAATCTTATCTGTAATTATGATTTTTTCATTAGTAGCTTGTCAAAATGTAAATACTGATAAAGAGACAATGCAAAATTCAGCAGCAAACAATGCGGAAATGGAAGGGGTAAAAAATTACAAAATAGGCATTGTAACACCTACATTATCTACTTCTGAAGATGAGTTTAGAGCTGGAGCGGAAATGGCTAAAAAATATCCTGATATAGTAAAACATATTACATTACCAGAAAATTTTAATGCAGAATTAGAAACGGGAATTTCACAAATACTCAGCTTAGCTGATGACCCAGAGATGAAAGCTATAATAGTAAATTCTGGACAATCAGGTTTATTACCTGCTTTTGAACAAATTAGAGAAAAAAGACCAGATATAATTACAATAGCTACTATGTTAGATGAACCAGAACTTATGGCAAAATATGTAGATATAAGCTTCGCAACTGATTGGATAAGACGTGGAGAAACTATACCTACTAAGGCTAAGAAAATGGGTGCTAAAACATTTATACATTATTCATTTCCAACACATTTAGCTAAAGAGTCAGTAGCACAAAGAAAAGAAATGATGGAAAAAACTTGCGAAGAATTAGGTTTAAAATTTGTAGAGATTATTACTCCAGATCCACAAACTGGAGATGGGCCTGCTGCTATGCAACAATTCTTAAGGGAAGATATACCTAGACAAATTGCTAAATATGGTCCAGATACAAATATATTTGGAAGCAATTGTCCAATGTATGATGTTATAATAGATGAGGCTTTAAAGTTAAAATTTATAGTAGCTGAGCAATGTTGCCCAACGCCTACACAAGCTTATCCTACAGTAATGAATTTAGAGATAGATACTGAGGATTTGGGAAATTATGATAAAATTAATCAATTAATTGCTGAAAAATCAAAGGAAGCTGGTATGACAGGAAGACTATCAGGTTGGGCTATGCCTTCTCAGATATATGTGCCAAAATTTGAAATTGAATTGGCCAAGTATATAATTGAAAATGATTTAGAGATAAATGAAAATATTTTAAATAAAAAGTTTTTAGATGATTTCTCAAAAAAAGTTATGGGTGTTGGGGCTGATTTTAGACCATTAAACGAAAACACTAATAATTACTTTTTATTAGTATTAGAATCAATTTATTATTAAACTGTATGCAGGGTAGATTTATCCTGCATATAGTTTTGAAAGGAGAATAATGTTTTGGAATATGTATTAAAGGTTGAGAATCTTTCTAAAAATTTTAATGAGATTAAAGCCTTAGATAATATAAATTTTGATTTAAAGAAAGGAGAAATTCATGGGATAATTGGAGCCAATGGTTCTGGTAAATCTACTTTTGTAAACATACTATTTGGTAGTAAACATATTATGGAAACTGGTGGATATGAAGGAGATATATTTATTGACAATATAAAGGTAGATATAAAAAGTACATATGACGCTATGAAACAAGGTATAGGAATGGTACATCAGGAACTAGCCCTTTTTGGAGAACAAGACATAAGCAGTAATATTAAAATAAATAGAGAAAATATAATCGATAAAACAAAACTATTAGGAGAGTTTGCTTTAGTGGATAGGAATAAAAATGAAAAAGATGCAAAAAAAGCTCTATTAAAAGTAGGAGTAGATATTAATCCTAGAATTAAAGTAAAAGATATTCCTACTAATCTTAAGCAATTTGTAGAAATTGCTAGAGAAGTAGATAACGATAAATTAAAAGTACTTATACTAGATGAACCTACATCATCATTAAATGTAGAAGAAACTAAAATATTATTATCTAATTTAAAGGCTATAGCTGAAACTGGGGTTTCTATTATCTTTATATCTCATAGATTATATGAAATAGTTGACGTTTGCCATAGGGTAACTATATTTAGGAGTGGTAGAGTAATAAAAGAGTATAAAAAGGAAGATTATGATATGGATAAAATGGCTTTAGATATGATAGGTAAAGAAGTAGTACAAGTTTCAAAAGAAAGAAAAAATACTACTAAAGAGAATATACTATCGTTTAATAATGTAGAAGTATCCTATGGATATGAACATTATAAGAATATATCTTTAGATATTAAAAAAGGTGAAATTTTAGGCATCACAGGATTGGCAGGTCATGGGCAGGAGATTTTTGGCTATGGATTAATGGGACTATATGACATGAAAGGAGATGTAATATATAAAAGGGAAAAATTAATTCCAGGTGATACAAATTCAATAATTAAAAAAGGTATATATCTTTTACCTGACGAACGCAAAGAATGGGGATTACTCTTAAATAAAAGTGTTTGGGAAAATATAGTTTTTGAAGCATACGATAGGCAAAACAGCTTTCTCAAATATCCAGCTCTTGGTAAACTATCACCTTTAAACTATAAAGCAATAAGGAAATATTCAAATGATATGGTGGAGAAATTGAATATTAAAGTCAGAGATATAGGTCAAAAAGTAAGTGATTTAAGTGGAGGAAATCAACAGAAAGTATGCATAGGAAGGGCTATTACTATAGATCCAGAAGTCCTTTTTATAGGTGAACCTACTAGAGGCATAGATCTTTACTCTAAAGAAATTATTCTAGATATGTTGTTAAAGTTAAATGAAGAAAAAAATACTACAATTATTATTTTTTCAGGTGAAATTTCTGAATTAAAAAGAGTTTGTGATCGGATTGTTGTAATGTATAGGAATCGAGTTTTTAAAATATTTGATGATGATTTTAAATCTGAAGAATTGAGTTTAGCTTTATCTGGAAGGAGTTTAGAATAAGTATGAAGAGATTAAAATTAGAGGCACCTCAACTAATTGTAATATCCTATTTGATTATTCTAGCAATAAGCCTTAAATTCATTGGAATTTCTTATATAGATATGATAAACGAATCTTTAATAAAATGGGTAATGAATGGGGTGTTAGTTTTATCCTTAGTACCTATGATAAATGTAGGTGCAGGAAGGAATTTTGGATTACCTATAGGAATATCAGCAGGACTATTAGGTATGTGTATTGCCTTGGAATTTAGATTGAAAGGTTGGGTAGGTTTAGGTATCTCAATATTAATTGGAAGTATTATAGCTATATTATTTGGTTACATATATTCAATTGTATTAAATAGGCTAAAAAGAAATGAAGAAATTGTGGGTACTTTTGTAGGATTTTCATTTATACCCATAATGAATTTTTTTTGGTCTTTAGCACCTTTTAAAAATAGACAGATGCTTTATCCAGTGGGTGGGCAAGGGTTAAGACCTAAAATTAATTTGGATAATTATTTTGGGGGAATTTTGGATAATTTTTTAAAGATAAATATAGGGAAATTGGTTATCCCTGTAGGTTTAATATTATTTTTTATAATCTTATGCTTCATAGTATATTTATTTCAAAAAACAAGAATGGGAATTGCCATGGCTGCAATTCCAGAGAACGAGGTACTTGTAAAGCTATCAGGAATCGATATAAATAGATATAGAACAATATCCATAATATTCTCTAATATTTTGGCTGCTATAGGTGTTATTGTGTATTCCCAGAGTTATGGATTTATCCACTTATATGATGGACCATTTATGATGGCTTTTCCAGCAGTTTCAGCTATATTAATTGGAGGAGCAACTAAGAATAAAGCAACTGTATTTCATGCCATACTAGGCACATATCTTTATCAAACTACATTTTTACTTTCAGTACCAGTAGCAAATGCATTGCTAATACCGGAGATGTCTGAGATTATAAGAATGTTAGTAACTAATGGAATTATACTATATGCTTTCTTATATGAAGAGGTGAGAAAAAGAAATGAAAAGGTATAAGGAATATTATGTTCCAATATTTTTCTTGATTTTATCTGTTTTAGGAATTATTGCTTCTAAAGCAAGTTTAAATTTTATATTGGGAGAATTATATGATAGATTTGTAAGGAATGAAATATTTTTATTAGCTCTTATTTTTCCTATCATGTCAGGTATGGGTATTAACTTTTCTATTACAATAGGAGCAATGGCAGCCCAAATGTCTATGTTATTTGTAATAGATATTGGTTTTACTCCTAAATTAGGATTTATTATAGTGATATTGCTAAGCACAGTATTATCCATAGTATTTGGAAATATAATTGGCAATTTACTTAATAAGGCTAAAGGAAAAGAAATGATAGCAAGTATGGTAATAGGTTTTTTAGGAACCAGTTTATATCAAATAATATTTATGGTGGCATATGGTACCATAATAAAACCATTTAATAAAGATATCTTACTTACTAGGGGAATAGGTGTAAAAAGCATGTTAGATATTGGGGAATTTAAGGATCTATTTAATAATATATTATCTATAAAAATTGGAGATGTAAAAGAGTCTCTAGTGCCTGTAATAATCATTATAATAATGGGTATAATAGTACATTTAATCACTAAATCTAAAATTGGATATCGAATGAATGCAGTAGGTGAAGATATGTATTTAGCTGAAAAGGTAGGCATCGATGTAGATAAAACTAGGAAAATAGCAATAATAATATCTACTATATTAGCTTCATTAGCTCAAATTATGTTTATACAGAATTTAGGTATTTTAAACGTGTATACAGGTCATTTAAATTTAGATATATTTGCATCGGCAGCATTATTAGCAGGAGGTGCTACTTTTAAAAAAGCAAACATAAAAAATGCTTTTATTGGAATTTTTTTATTTCATACCTTATTTATTGTATCACCTTTAGTGGGACAAAATATATTTAAAAATCCAGCTCTTGGAGAGTATTTTAGAAGTTTTATAGCTTATGGAACAATAGTATTTGCTTTAATGATAAATTTAAAAAATGTAGAAAGAAATACATAACCGCCATAAACATACTTAAATCAAAAAGAAGTAGATATTGTGTTTGATTCTAGGCATAGTGATACTATTTTTAGGGATATACTATAGCTTTCGATGAAAATAAAAGAATAGGGGTGACATTAGATAGAGAAGGTGTAGTAGGAAACATATCAAGATTAAAGCCATTTTTAGGGCAAATAGGCACAACACCTTCAAAAGCTATTCCTGATTCACATAATGCAGGGGATTTTGGTTCATTATTAGTAAATGCTTCTCATGAGTACGCAATGTCTGAAAAAGAATTAAAAAAACATAAAACAGATGGACATATGGATGTTAATAAGACTAGAGAAGGATCCATAGTAATTGCACCAGTAAAAGTTAAAGGAGGAGGCGTTTATGTAGGCGATGCTCATGCTATGCAAGGAGATGGAGAAATAGCAGGACACACAGCAGATGTATCTGCAATTGTTGTGCTAAAAGTTAAAGTACTAAAAAATTTAAATATAGATGGGCCTATAATCATTCCTTTAGAAGAAGATCTACCATATTTAGCAAAACCCATAACTGAAGAAGAAAGAAAAGCAGCAATGGAATTGGGTCAAAAATGGGGAATAGATAAATTAGAAAAAACAGCTCCTATAAGTTTTGTTGGAACAGGATCTAATTTAAATGAAGCTATAAACAATGGTCTTCAAAGAGCCTCCCAGGTATTAAATTTATCAGTTCCAGAAGTTATGAATAGAACCACTATAAATGGTGCCATTGAAATTGGTAGAGCCCCTGGGACAGTAACGGTAACGTTTTTGGCACCTATTGAAGCATTGGGAAATGCAGGATTATATGAGATAATCAAAGAACAATATAAATTATGGGATTAAATGTATGCTTATTTTCTGTATAGCAACCCCTATCTCTATATTTGAATTAGAGATAGGGGTTTATCATATATAAAGATTAAATCACTATTTACGAAGAATTACTCTCATTATAAGGTAGTAATTTTTTTAAAATGATTAAATAGAAAATTCTAATATATAATATAGTTAGAAAGTATCTGGAGGAAGATAAAAATGTATGATAAATATTTTGAAACAAAGCGGCAGGAGAAAATGAGAAAATCATTTTTAGAAATTGGGGAAAAAGGAGCTATTAGAAAATATCCTAAAAATAGTTTAATAAAAATAGAAGGAGAAGATGTAATTTGTATTGTAATGAGCGGTAATATTAAGCAATCTATATATAGTATAGAAGGTGAAGAGAAAACTCTCTATTTACTTCAGAGTGGAGAAATATTTAAGGAGATGGATTATTTTTGTGGCGGAGAATCTAAATTTTTAACAAAGGCTTTGGTAGATAGTACTATATCTATACTACATAAAGAAGTAGTTGAACAAATACTTTTTGAAAATCCTAATATTTATAGGGATATAATCCATAGTATCACAAGAAAATTTAGAATAGTCATGTTTCAAATGGCTAATATGACTTTTAGTGATTCCGTTGGCAAAGTGGCAGATACACTTATAAGGCTATATTATCAAGAAGGAGAAGAAATTGCCCAAGGTAAAAAAATAAATGATAAGTTTACTCATGAAGAAATTGCTAAACTAATAGGTTGTTCAAGGGTTACAGTAACTAGAGCATTAAATAAATTTAGAGATGAAAATATTATAGATATTGTAAATGGTGAAATAATAATTAAAGATATAGAAAAATTAGAAAAATATATAAGATGGAAATAAAATTGTAGTCTAGTATACAGAAATAAATTCCTGTATATTATATAATTAAATTAATTGAAAATAAAAATAAAGGAAGGAGGGGAAAAATGATAAAGCTTTTAGGAATTGTAATAATAGTTATAGGATTTATTTTAAAATTAGACACCATAGCTGTAGTTATTGCTGCAGGAGTGGTGACTGGATTAGTAGGAGGTTTAAATTTTGGAGAAATACTTGATATTCTAGGAGAGGCTTTTGTAACAAATAGATATATGACAGTATTTTTTGTTACTTTACCTGCTATTGGTTTATTAGAAAGATATGGGCTTAAAGAAAGAGCAGCTGAACTTATAGGAAAATTAAAAGCTGCTACTGCAGGGAAAATATTATCAATTTATATGGTTATTAGAACAATAGCAGCAGCACTTTCTTTAAGAATAGGAGGACATGTGGAGTTTATAAGACCTCTCATATATCCAATGGCAGAAGGAGCAGCTAGAAATAAATATGGAGATATTCCAGAAGAAGCAGTAGAAGATATAAAGGGAATGTCAGCTGCAGTTGAAAATTATGGAAATTTCTACGGGCAAAATGTGTTTATAGCTGCTGGTGGAGTACTTTTAATAGTAGGTACACTGAATGAGTTAGGATTTCAAGTTACAGAAAAAGAAGTGGCAAATGCCTCTATACCTATAGCTGTAATTGCAGTATTATTAGCAATTATTCAATTTAGGATATATGATAAAAAAATTGAGAAGATTATGGAGGGAAATAAATAAATTAAGGTAGGTGATAATATTGGCATTGGAAATATTATATATATTATCTGGAATAGTATCCTTGATAACTGGAATATATTCCTTTAGAGATGATACTTTAGAAACTAGATTTGGAACAGGGCTTTTTTGGGTAATACTTTCTATAACATTTATATTTGGAAGAATTTTGCCTGCAAAATTTGTTGGAATATTAGTACTTTTAATGGGAGTGTTGACTGCGACAAAACAGGTAAAGATAGGAAGCTTTAAAGAAGTAAGTGAGGAGTTTAAAATAGAAAAATCAAAGATATTGGGGAATAAATTATTTATTCCAGTATTAAGTATTGCTATATTTGCTTTTGTTATTGGTCAATTTACATCCCTTGGTGGGTTGGTGGGAATGGGGATTGGTGCTATTGTTGCTACAGTATCTGGACTTATTATAACTAAAGCTAGTGCTAATGAAGCTATAGAGGAAGGCAATAGATTGCTTCAACAAGTAGGACCATTTTCAATACTTCCTCAATTATTAGCAGCACTAGGAGCACTATTTAATGCAGCTGGAGTAGGAGAAGTTATAGCTAGTGGTATTTCAAAAGTAGTACCTACAGGAAATATAGTATTTGGTGTTATAGCTTATTGTGTTGGGATGGCTGTGTTCACTATGATAATGGGAAATGCTTTTGCTGCTTTTGCAGTTATAACTGCAGGTATTGGAGTTCCATTTGTATATAGTCAAGGAGCAAATCCAGCTATAGCTGGAGCATTGGCATTAACTGCTGGGTATTGTGGTACTCTACTTACCCCTATGGCTGCAAATTTTAATATAGTACCTGCAGCAATACTTGAAATGAAAGATAAAAACAAAGTTATAAAAACTCAAGCACCAATAGCATTGACACTTTTAGTTATACACATAATACTTATGCTAGTTTGGGCATTTTAAGGAGGTTTTAAAAATGAAAATATTAGTTACTGGATTTGACCCCTTTGGAGGGGAAAGTGTAAATCCTGCTTATGAAGCAGTAAAAAGACTGGATGATAATATTGCTGGAGCAGAAATTGTAAAAGTAGAAATACCTACAGTATTTGGAAAATCTATAAATAAATTAGATGAAGCTATTGAAAAAGAAAATCCAGATATAGTTATATGCGTAGGGCAAGCTGGTGGAAGGTTTGATATAACTGTTGAAAGAGTAGCTATAAATATAAGTGATGCATCTATAGAAGACAATGAAGGAAACATGCCTATAGATGAGCCAATATTTGAAGATGGAGAGTCAGCATATTTTTCACAACTCCCTATAAAAGCTATGGTTCAAAAAATAAGAGAAGGGGGCATTCCTGCTAGTGTATCAAATACCGCTGGAACTTATGTATGTAACCACATTATGTATGGACTACATTATTTAATAGATAAGAAATATCAAAATATAAAAGGTGGGTTCATTCATGTGCCTTTCCTTCCAGAACAAGTAATTGACAAAAGAGCTACACCAAGTATGAATTTAAACGATATAGTTAAAGCATTAACTCTTGCTATTGAAGCAGTGGTAGAAAACAAAGAAGACATAAAAATGCCAGAAGGTAAAACTCATTAAAAGAAGGGGAGACAGTGGGGACAGTTTTTACTGTCACCACTGTCTCCTACTATTATTCAAATATTATTCAAACAATTACAATAATTGGATATAGTATAATTTTGTGTTTATTTTAACACATTTTCACTTTGGTATCCCTCTTCTTTATTATTAAAATAGTATTTATATAAAACACAACTTGTGTTTTTATACTTGACAAAACATCCATTACCGTAATAGACTAAAAATAAGATTAATTTACCATATTATTACCAAATATATTATTAATACAAAGGGGATCCAAAAATGTCAAATTTTTATATATTTATTTTTGTGATTTTTACTTCAATTTCGTTCTATGTAAATAATATTTCAATAATTGAAAAGATAAAAAACAATGAAAAAACAACATACAACACAATAGTTGGATGCATATTGTTATTTTTAATAATATATTTCTTACTACCCTTACTTACGTAAGAAGTTTCAAAATATATTTCAAAACTTCTTGGGACAGTGGGACAGTTCGAGACCACTGAAAAAGTGTCCCATATACTTCTTTCTAAGTATAGGATATTTTATCTATAATTTTTAAGTATTTCAATAGGTTTAAAATATTATTTTCCCTTTAAGGTAAATCGATAATTTACCTTAAAGGGATTTTTATGTTTGAACCATTCATTTTTAAAACGCATATATTGAATATATACAGGTACAAGGTAAATAGATATGAGGTGAATTTAATCATGCTTAAAAGCATATTTATTGCGATATTTTTATTTGGGCTACTATTATTTCAATATATATTAGCGTTTATTTTAGTCAAAAGATCTGAGAATATTGTAAAAATGGTTCAAGAAATTCAAGAAAAGGTAGACAAACCTGCTAATTTAAATAAATTAAAAGATGAAGAAGTATTTAAAAAAGAATCTTTTAAAAGAGAAATTCCCGTTGATGATAGAGAGATTATATTTGAAAAAGAATTGAAGCTTGATAATAGTACGAAGGAAATTGAAATAAATATTGAAACGGATTTTAAATAACAAAATTAGTATCAATTTTATCATCTATTTAATATTATATAGTAGTCCCAGTAAAGAGAGGTGAAATTTAATGTCATATATTTTAAGTGCAAGTTCAGTTCAAATGCCTACAACTATGGAACAAGATCAATTAGCAGTAGACTTAGGTATCACTGAAGTAGAAGGAGTAGTAGTTCATGGCAAGATTACAGATGGTGAAAATGCTGAACCAATAGAAGGGGCAATTGTAAAAGCATTTTTTACAAATCCAAACACTGAAGAGCTAGAAGGGTTAACTCATACTTTTTCAGGTTGTGATGGAAACTATATGCTATATATTCCACCTACTGTAGAAATTGATGACTCAGAGAATCCAGGGCAGAAGATAGATTATCCATTAGCAGGTAAAGAAATAATAATACAAGCTGTAGGCGCTGAAAATATAGGAGATCCTTATGAATGTCCTGAAGTTCCAACGTAAAAAATTGTAATTAACAGGGGGCAAACGCCCCCTGTATTATATAAAGGGAGAGAGGAAAATATGGTGTTGGAAAGGGGAACTAGGTCTTTGTGCATTGATTGTGACAGGGTTTTTTATCAATGTAGCAATAAAGCAAATGTTTTAGATATAGAAATTCCACTAAATAATATAGAAAAAATTAGATTTAAACAAGGTTTTATTGTAGATGGAACATTAAGGATTTATGATATTGATGATGATCCTAATTATAAAAATGTAATGTTTGAAATAAAAATTCCATTTGAAGCAAGATCTAAAGATGGAACAATCTATAAAGGTGTTTCTCCAAATATTAAACAAAATATAGTGATAATAGATGGAAAATACGAGGAGTTACAATTTAAATTAGAAATTGATACAAGGTCATATGTATTAGGAGATATAACAACAATAGAGAATGAATCATACTTCTCCTTTGAGACATGTATAACAATAAGTATTGTTAAAAAAGTTCAAATACTTATTCCCTATTTAGAGTATTTCCCAGAATTTGATCCATGTTTAGAATTTAAAGACTATATATGTGATGAATTTTATAAAAAACCTTTCCCTCAATTTTATCCTCCTCAATATAAAAAAGGCTATATATGGATTAGAAAAGATATAGGTGTAAGAAAGATTGATGATGTAATTATACACGGACAAATATACAAAAATGGTAAAAATGGATTTGTAGAAGGAGCAATTGTTGAGGCTTTTTGTACTGATGAAGAAGAAAAATTTGAATATATTAACCATACTTATAGTAATAAAGATGGATATTATATGTTAAATATTCCTTCTAAGTTTGAAGGAAAGGTTATTACTATAATGGTAAGTAAAGGAAGTATAAGCCCTAGTGGTTGAATATAATAAATAAATTTTTAAATATAATTGATTTTTTAATAAATGATGATACAATTGTATCAATTTATTATATATTTTATTTGGAATGCTGTTGGATGTCTATATCTAGGGGGCAAATTTCCAATCAAAGAAAAGGGGGATTTTATGAAGATTATACATATGATAGATGACTTTAAAATTTTGTGTAAAGAATCTAGAGAATTAGGTTCTTTTGAAGCATATAAGCGATATACTATGAAATATTCAGAACTGTTTAATGGAATTTTGAAGGGCTTATATATGACACAACTGGAGAATCTTAAACCTATGATTGATTCTAGAGATTTTCAAAAGAGTCTTAAAATTGCAGAAAATAATTATGAAAATGATATAGTCCAAAAAATTATTAATTTAGCAGAAGAAGTAGCTTCTTTATTAAACTTTAAGGAACATTTTGATATATATCTTGGTTTAGAATTAGGTAATATTGGAGGTTTTTCTAGCCCTAATCCAAAAGGACGACCTTTTATTTATATTGGTTTGGATAGGGTAATAGACCAATCGTTTTTAAGGTATTTTATTCCACATGAAATGAATCACATGGTGAGAGCCCACACAATAAAGGGAATTAATATGTTTGATTTTATGGAAAGGACAATTACGGAAGGATTAGGTTCTTTTTGTCCTATTGCTTTATATAATATGGAGTATACAGTAGAGACAATCTCAAACTCATTAAATTTGCCAAGTAAAGAGGTGAGTAGACTTATTGATGATGCCGATTTACTTATAGATGAAATTACAGGAGAGTTTGGCTCAATATTGACTCAGGATAAAATGAAAGAGTATTTCACATGGTCAGAATCAGATAATGAGAATAAGCACTATTTAAGTGGGTATTATGTTGGTATGGAAATTATTAAGCGTTTAGTAGATATAGGTTATGATTTCGCTAAACTAACTATTATGCCATCAGAATGTATTTGGGAAAAATATAAAGCTATTACTTTATAAAATAAACATTGTATTCTGAGAGTTAATTATAGATTAATAAATAATTTTATAGAACCAGTAGATTTGTTATTATAAAATCTACTGGTTCTATTTATATATTTTTACTTATATTGACTAATTATATTTTTTATCTTGCCAATAATTAATATCAAACTACATGAATTAATGATGAATTTTATTAGAATATTAGATCATACTAATAGTGCTATAATTGTCTTAAGAAGAAGGTGATACTGTGGAAAGAACTATTTCTTCAAGATGTAAATATATTTTAAAAGTGTTATTGGACTCAAATGAGCCAATAACTATAGGTAAGTTGGAGAAAATAGTCGGAGTATCAAATAAAACTATTTCAAATGATTTAGATCTATTAGAACATTGGCTAGCTTCTCATGGAGGTAAATTAATTAGAAAGCCAAATGTAGGAATATTACTGGAAGTTGATAATGATATTAAAATGAAACTTTATGATTTAGTGAATACAAACAGTTATTATTTACCCAATACTCCTGAGGAAAGGCAAAACTATATTTTGATGCGTCTATTGGATTTAAATGATTATATTACAATTCAAGATTTAGCAGATGAAATATATGTAAGTAAAAGTACCATAAATAGGGATTTAACTTTTATAGAACAATGGTTGAATACTGAAGGATTAAAGCTTATAAGAAAACCAAATAAAGGTTTAAAAGTTTGTGGTAGTGAAAAAAACATGAGATCTGCTATTGCAAGTTTATTGTCTAAAACAATAACTAAAAGTGAATGGTTAGAAGTTATCGAAGATTATAATGGGCATGTAGATTACTATATAAGCAAAGAAGCAAAGGATTTTTTTAGTTCAATTGATTTAAATATCATTGAACGTTCCATTAGAAAAATTGAAAGAAAGCTTCCATATAGGTTTTCTGACAGCGCTTTCACTGCATTGATAATTCATATTGCTATTGCAATTACACGAATAAATGCTAAGAAGGAGATTAAGCTTTTTCAAGAAACCATAGATGCATTAAAAGACAAACCAGAATATAAATTGGCTAAGGAAATTATAAAAGATTTAGAGCAAGAGTTCAATATAATATTTCCAGAAGCAGAGGCAGCATATATTACTATGCACATACTAGGCGGTAAAGTGCAACAAAATCTATTAGATGAAAATAATTTAGATGATTTAATTAAATTAAATATTGATAATAGATTGTTTTATACTTGTAAGATGATGATTGACAAAGCTTCAGAGATTTTAAACATTGAGTTATCCTATGATAGACAATTGTTAATGGGATTACTATTGCACATTCATTCAGCTATTAATCGATTGCTATATAATTTGCCAATAAAAAATCCTTTTTTAGAGGAAATAAAAAAATTATATCCTATTGATTTTGAAGCAGCATTATATGCATGTGATGTGATTAAAGATGAATATGATTTGGAAATGAATGAAGATGAAATAGCATATATAGCTATGCATTTTGGAGCAGCAAGGGAAAGATACTATCAAAAGGATTTTGAAAAATTAAAGGTTATTTTAGTATGTGGTAGTGGTTTAGGTAGTTCTCAATTATTAGCATCAAAATTAAGAAGAATATTCCCAGATTTAGATATTGTAGATATTGTATCTGTTATAGATTTAAAAAGAGTTTTAAAGGAGAAAAAGCCCAATATGATTATTACCACTATACCATTAATAAATTATGAATTACCAACTATTTTGGTAAATCCTTTTTTAGGGCCCAATGATATTGAAAAAATAAAAATGCATATAAATAAAGTCAGCTTAAATGATGAAGATAAACTGAATATTAAATCTGGAGAATTTAAAAAATTAATTGATAAAAGATTAATATTTCCAGATATGGATTTTAAATCAAAGGAAGAAGTTATAAAACACATGGTAAAAAGCTTACATGAAAATGGATATGTAAAAGATGGATACTATAAATCTGTTATGGATAGAGAAAAAGTATCTCCAACATCTTATGGGAATATAGCTATTCCTCATGCTTTTCCTGGATATGTGATTGAATCAAAAATTGCCCTATGTATTTTAAAAGAACCTATTGATTGGGATGGGAACAAGGTGGACATAGTTTTTATGTTGGCTATTGAAAATAAAAGAGGAGAAGTTTTAGATGAAATATTTGATCATATATATGAAATTATAGATGACAAGGAAAAAATAAATAAATTAAAATCAATAAAAAGCAAGGAAAAAATTGTTAAATTTTTAGTAGAAGTGGAGTGATTGTAGTGAATGCAAATGAATTAATAAATAAAAACTTGATTGACTTGAATTTATGTGCTGAAACAAAAGAAGAAGTAATAGAGAAATTAGCAAATATGATGAAAACAGAAGGAAGAATATTGGATTTAGATGAGTATATGAAGTCAGTATTAGAGAGGGAAAGCATAGGCACTACTGGAATAGGTGAAGGCATAGCCATTCCCCATGGAAAATCAGATACAGTGTGTAAGACTTCTGTTGCTATAGGAAGACTAAAAGAGGAAGTGGAATGGGATTCCTTAGATGGAAAACCTGTTAAACTTGTATTTTTATTAGCAGTGAATAGCAAAGATTCTAATAATATTCATTTAAAAATATTGTCAAGCATTGCAAGTATGTTAATGAATGATGATATTGTCAAAAAGCTATATAATGCGAAAAGCAATGAAGAAATTATTGATTTAATTAATGAAGGTATAAATATTGAAATGACAAAAAACAACTAGGAGGGAGGATAATATGAAAATATTAGCAATTACATCTTGCCCAGCTGGAGTAGCTCATACTTTTATAGCCAAAAGATCATTGCAAAAAGCAGCAAAGGCAATGGGACATGAAATAAAAGTTGAGACTCAAGGGGCAATGGGCATCGAAAATGAAATTACAGATAAGGATATTGAAAATGCAGATTTAGTAATATTTGCTGCTGATACAAAAGTAGATAAATCAGAAAGATTTGAATCATTATTTTGTTATGAAACTTCAGTAGCTGCTGCAGTTAAAGATGGTCAAGATGTTATAAAAAAAGCTATTGAAGCATTTAAAGTAAATAAATAAAAGGAGGTTTTACCATGGATAAAATAAAAAGACATTTAATGACAGGAGTTTCTTATATGATTCCTGCAGTTGTTGCAGGAGGAATATTACTTTCCATTGGTGTAATAATGGGAGAAGAAGGTACAGTAGCATCTGCCTTTGTAAAGGTTGGAGTATGGGCATTAAGTTTAATGGTTCCATTAATAGCAGGTTTTATAGCTTATTCAATAGCTGATAAACCAGGAATTGTTGTTGGGTTGGTTGGTGGCTTAGCAGCTAGAGAACTAGGCATTGGATATTTAGGAGGAATATTTGCAGGATTTTTTGCAGGATGGCTTGTTAATCAACTAAAGAAAATACCTGTTCCTGATGTAGCTGCTGTTATAAAACCTATTATGATTATCCCAGTATTAGGTGTAGGTTTAACAACTTTATTTGTTTATTTAGTTTCCATACCTTTGGCACCGCTTACAGTTAGTCTAGAAACTTGGCTAAAATCATTGCAAGGAGGCAGTTTAGCAATTTTAGGATTTATAATAGGTGCATTGATGGCATTTGATATGGGTGGTCCAGTAAACAAGATTGTACTATCATTTTGTTATGCAACATTAGCTGAGAATATTTATGAACCTATGGCTGCTTGTTGGGTAGGAATTATGACAGCTCCAATAGGACTTGCATTAGCTACAATTTTAGCACCAAATAAATTTTCAAAAGCTGAAAAGATGAATGCACTACCAGCTGCTATAATGGGTTCCCTAGGAATTAGTGAAGGAGCAATACCCTATGCGGTAGCTACTCCAATAAAAGTTATACCTTCCATAATGATAGGTTCTGGTATTGGTGGAGCATTAGTATTGGCTCTTGGAGCAAAATCTTCAATTCCATGTGCTATAGGAATTTGGGGATTACCTTTTATGACTCATCCAATTAGATGGTTAATAGGTTTTGCTGTAGGAGTTTTAGTAACAGCTATATTAGTAATTACGTTTAGAAAAGAAGAAGATGTAATAGATGGAGAAGATGAAGGATTTAATTTAGTTTAGTCTTAGAATAAAAGGAGAGTCGCATATGAGATTTCATGTTGTATCCCATACTCATTGGGACAGAGAGTGGCATAAAACTTTTGAACAGTATTTAGTTAGACTAGTTCAAATGATGGATAATTTAATAGAGCTTTTAGAAAAAAGAGAAGAATATAAATCCTTTATGTTAGATGGGCAAACTAGTGTTATAGAGGATTATTTAGAAGTTAGATCTGAAAATAGAGACAGATTAAAAAAATTAATTGAAAAAGGGCGAATAATAGTTGGGCCATGGTATATTCAACCAGATGAATTCATTCCAAGTGGAGAAGCACTAATTAGAAATATACTAATTGGAATGAGTATAGCTAATGAATTTGGAGGATCTATGAAAATAGGATATTTGCCTGATTCTTTTGGTCAGTCAGCTCAGATCCCTCAAATTCTTAGAGGTTTTAATATCACTGATGTGGTTATTTGGAGAGGAATTAGCGATGAAGATACAAATAGTAGGGAATTTTGGTGGAAAGCACCTGATGGTTCAAAAGTAATGGCTCATTATTTGCCATTAGGTTATGAAAATGCAAAATGGTTAACTTTGTCTGGAGAAAGAAATGATAAAGTTGTCAAAGAAAATATTTGTAAACAAAAAAGCATAACAGACACTGATGAAATACTTTTATTATGTGGATACGATCAAAGACCTGCAAAACCAGATTTACCAGAAATAGTCGAATCTTTGAACAGGGATTATCCAGAAGATGAGTTTTTTATTTCTAATTTAGAAGATTATGTGAAAGAAGTAAGAAAAACTTGTAACAATATCCCTATATTGTCTGGAGAATTTAGAAAAGGTAAACATATGAGAGTTCACATGAGTATTGCAGGTACAAGATTGGATATAAAAAAATTAAATCATCAAACTGAGGCATATTATGAAAAATATCTAGAACCCATATGTTCTTTATCTCATATTTTAGGTTATCATTATGATAATAGTTTGATAAATAGAGGATGGAAGTACATTATACAAAATCAAGCTCATGATTCTATTGGGAATGTATGTACAGATGCTACTCATAAAGAAATGGAAGTAAGGTATATGAAAGCCTTGCAATTAGGTCAACCTATGTTAGAAGATGCTATAGAAAATATAGTAAAAAATATTGAATACAAAATGGAAGATGCCAAACCTTTGGTTGTATTTAATACCCTACTAACTCCTAGAAAAAGCATTGTGTTTGCAGATATCCTTTTTAATACTAATAGATTTGGGCTAATAGATAACAATGGCAACAATATACCATATCAAATAATTGAAGAAGAAGTGGTTAATTTAAATGACTATGCAATAGAGAGTCATTTTGCTGGGAAAAACAAGGAACAAAAGATGTATAAATTGAAAATTGCATTTGAAGCTGAGTTAGATGGCATTGGTTTTAGAACCTATTATATTAGAGAAGATATAAAAAATACTTTACTAAAGGATCCAATAATATATGATGATTTAAGATTAGAAAATGAATATATTATAGTTAAAGTAACAGAAAAGGGAACTTTAGTTGTAACTGATAAAGAAACTAATGAAACTTTTGAAGAACTGTTGCTTATTGAAGAAAGAGGTAATGGAGGAGATGAATATGATTATTCTCCACCAGTAAATGATAGAATTTATTATTCAACTGCAGGAAATTTTGAAAGTTTAGAGGTAATATCAAATGGACCCATATATGGAAAGATAAGAGTTAACTTAAAATTTAATTGGCCTAAATTTACAAACCAAGAAAAAAGATCTGATGAATTAGAATCCTGTAGGGTAAGTCATGAAATAATATTAACAAAGGGTTCAAAGCGAATAGATATAAGTACTAAAATTGATAATAGAGTATACAATCATAGAATACGAGCTTTATTCCCTACTAGATTAAATACAAAAACTCATATTTCAGATCAGCAATTTGGTGTACTAAAAAGAAATAACATGTTTGAAGGATATGAAGATTGGATAGATGAAAATTGGCAAGAAAAATATTATCCAATTTATCCTCAACAAAAATTTGTAGATGTAATGGATGATAAAATAGGTTTTGCAGTATTAAATAAGGGGCTTCCTCAATATGAAATATTAAATGGCAGTGAACCTACTATTGCTTTAACTCTTCTTTCTGGAATTGATTATATGGGTAAAAGAGATTTAGTGAATAGACCTGGAAGAAGATCAGGACTTCATATACCTACTCCTGATAGCAATATGATTGGCAAGTATGAAATGGAATATGCAATTTTACCTCATAAAGTAGACCAGTCAGTTCATAATATAGCTGAAGATTATAATTATGGAATGTTTGCAGTAGAAGGAGATAGGGAAAAAGAAAAATCAATTTTAGCAGATGAATTTTATCTAATTAAAATAGATAATTCATTAATAGGGACTAGTGCTATAAAAAAGTGTGAAGATAGTGATGATTTGATATTAAGGATTTTTAATTCTTCTAATGAACCAGTATATGATATTAATGTTTACCTAAATAATGATTATGTAGAAGATGTATCCATTGTAGATTTTAGTGAAAAAGAGTTAGAAAAAGAAGGAAAAATTATTTATGATAGGAATATGGTAATTAAATCTATGAATCCCAATGAAATTATTACATTAAAGATTTGTTTAAAGAGATAATATTATTATATTAAAAGTATATTAAAAGAGCTAGTCTTTAGGATTAGCTCTTTTTTCTCATAAAGTATGTATATTATAGAAACACAAAAGGAGGCTAATTATGTATCCACTAAAATTTGAAAATATATATTTTGAGAAAGTATGGGGGAGTCAGGCTTTATCTGCTATTAGAGACAATATTCCTCAAGGGGGAATAGGTGAGAGCTGGGATGTAGCTTGTCATGAAAAGGCAGTGAGTATTGTGGCAAATGGGAAATACAAGGGCAAGAGACTGGATGAGTTAATTGAACAAAAACAGGAACTACTTTTAGGTAATAAATTGGTTGGGAGGAAATTCCCATTGTTGATTAAGCTTTTAAGTCCAGGGGACAGGTTATCAGTTCAGGTTCATCCTGATGATGAATATGCAAAAAAATATGAAAATGGGGAATTAGGAAAAACAGAAGCTTGGTATATAGTAGAGGCAAAAGAAGATGCGTATATAATATTAGGAACCAATGGGTGTAGCAAAGAGGAGTTTAAAAAAGCCATAAAGGATGGAACTGTAGAAAAATATATGAATAAAATAAATGTGAAAAAAGGGGATGTATTTTATTTAAAAAGTGGACTTATTCATACTATGGGACCAGGAATGATTGTAGCTGAAATTCAGCAAAATAGTGACACCACTTACAGAGTATATGATTATGGTAGAGGTAGAAAAACCCATATAGAAAAAGCATTAGATGTTATTAGATTTGATTATGAGGGTAAGAGAAGGGAAGGTTTATTAGTAGAAAAAGATGGCTATAATAAGATTTATTATTGTTTAAGTGAACATTTTTCTTTAGAAGTTTATGATATATTTAAAAATGTTATGGAAAAAAGTGATGAAGATAGGTTTTATATACTTACAGCGGTAGAAGGAGAAGGAATAATTTATTATAATGAAGGAAAAGTTGGCTTTAAGAAAGGAGATAGTATCCTTATACCAGCTGCTTTAGGGAAATATACTATCCAAGGAGATTGTAGATTGATAAAGAGTTATGTACCTGATGTAAAGACTGTTGAGGAAGAAATTTTAAATATTATAAGATAAATATGCAGAGGAAAAGGATAAAATTGGAAATATTGCTGCTAAAGAAATAGAAAATGGGGATACCATAATCCTAGACTCAGGAACTACTACCTGGCATGTACCTAAATATATTGAAGCAAAAGATATAACTATAAAGGTAATTTTAGATGCAGTTGAAGGAGTATTATTGTATGGAGTTGCTATAGTAGTAGGAGCTATTGTAACAGCATTTATGTTAGGAAATTTAAAGAAGCCTATAGAAAGTAAATAGAGATAAACAATATTGCCCAGGAAGGAAGTACTAGATTATTATAATATTGTGGCTATAAGGTAATGGTGTGAGAATTAATTAGTGGGCGTTATATGTATTCAAGACAACATTAGATTAATAAAATAAAGGATGCTTATAGAAATTTCTATAAGCATCCTTTATTTTTGAGATTAATAATTTAAAATATTTAATTTTTTATCTAATTTTATATAAAACTAAAAATCGGAATGTTGTAAATTTTTATATATGATAAACTATATAATAGGTACATTTTTATCATAGAAAGGGGGAATAGTTTATGGAAATATTAAAATTAGTAGGTGAAGAAGGAGAATATGACATTGATAAAGAAATTGTTGAAAAATATAATATAAAACCAGGGGATACATCACCATTTACAGGATTAAAAGTAGTAAGTGCTGGTAAGATTAGTAAAGAGGAATTAGCAAATATGGAATTGTTTGTAGAAGAATTTGATAGAAGTTTAATAGAAAATATAGATATAGAAGAAAATAGAGAAAAAGCCATAGATATAATATTGGAAGATAGGATAAATATGATCAATAAAAACATAGAAATGGGAAATATAGGTTTCGGTTATACCTTTATACTTAGAGAGCTTTTCTATCCAGAAGATTGGGATTATCTATCAGATAAGGTAGGGAATTGGCAACTGGGTAGAGTTTTTAGCAATAAAATAAAAACAGGTAAATATCCCATTGAAAGAATAGAAAATGATAGCCAAGGCTATGCTCAATATATGATTAGAACTGACTAAAGTTCATGCATCAGGGACGGATCTTTTTGCATTTTTGGTATAGAAATTTATAAAAACATATAGGGGAGACAAAAGTTCTCCCCTATTTACTATACCATGGCTATATTACATATATTGGCAAACAATTGTACCAGTGAACATATATATCCCCATTTAGAATAATTCTATCGGAATATGGAAACATATCCGTCCAAAGCTGGTCGTAGCCTTTTTTATATCGCCAATCAAATCTATTAAATCGCCTGAAAAGCACTACCTTACCTTCGGTATTTATATAATTCTCTACTAGTTCATTGTGGCTGTTGAAGTAGATTTGTCTTATGGTATCATATTCTTTGTTGCCGATCTTAACTAGATATCTACCGACTATGTCGGAATTATGAGTATCTATATGCTCTTTGGAGAGTTCTCCCTTTTCATTACATTCAATAGTACCTTTTCTTTTCTGAAGTAGTTCTTCACCACAATTGTTTTCTCCAAATCCCCAAAAACTGAGGAAATCGTCATCTAAAAAGGTGGATATTTTCTTAATTCCATTAGAATAATATATGGCTGCTATTGTTTGTAAATGTGTATCTGTAAGGCGTTCAAACATTGTAAATCCATATGTGCTTCCATCTATTCCAACTTCTTGTTCTTCTATTTCTACACATTCTACTCCATGGATGATAGCTTTTCCTATGACCTTTACAGTAGTTTCACTAGATTTTTTCATTGTAGGATAGTTATCGAAATCATAGGTAGCAAAGCTTGACTCTTCACCTAGACGAGGGATGATAAACCATCCTATATCCTGTTCACATTTGATTTCAAATTCTTCCAAATTAGATTTAGTTATAGTAATCTCTGGCATAATCTGTGGAAAACTTGAGTTTTTCATTATACATTCCCCTTTCATATCCGGTGGATATGGATATATTTCTTTGAAGTTTTGCCTAGCCGTATATAGTCTACTCTTTACTGTACCAACTGGAATATTGAGCATGGAAGCAATGCTTTTTTGGTCCATACCTTTGATATAATGCATAGTCAATATCTTTTTATCTTGATCACGAAGGTTTTCTAGGGTATCATCTACTGCGTCTTTGACTGTTATTCCAGCTCTGCTATAGGATTTTTCATAATAGTATATATTATCTATTGGTATTTCTAGTACTTTAAGCCTGTTTCTATAATAATCATTACATTTATTAGCAGCAATGGATAGCATCCAGGATTTAAATTTTTCCTTAGATTTTAATTTATCGAAGGATTTATATCCTGTAATTAATACCTCTTGTAATATATCCTCAGCATCATATTTATTTGGCATTTTATAATAAATAAAGCGTTCGATGGAATTTTTGCAGTTATTTAGCAGCAAAACAAATTCATCATTATCCATATCATCACCTCCCATTCTTTACATTAAATACGACTTCACCCTTATAGACGTAAAAAAACAATGAAAGGTTCATTTTTAAAATATTATAGCATACATTTGTATTCACGTATTGAATATATTATTATACGAATAAATATAGTAAAGTGAAGATTGTATAGAAGGAAGGGATAAATATGAAATATCCGCCCCGGCACTAACTTACTAAGTTATTTCTGGGGTAGTGGGATGTTTCTCACTATCCCATTATTTTTCGTCTACACCTTCGGTATTTATATAATTCTCTACTAGTTCATTGTGGCTGTTGAAGTAGATCTGTCTTACGGTATCATATTCTTTGGTGCCGATCTTAACTAGATATCTACCGACTATGTCGGAATTATGAGTATCTATATGCTCTTTAGAGAGTTCTCCTTTTTCATGTCTAGTAAGGATAATTTCCCTATTGATAATCTATATAATTTTGTTTTAAAATATATGTATTGGGTATCATTAACTAAGGGACTATTTTTGAGTCCCTTATTTACTCATATATTTACACATACAGAAAAATATACTGTTCCATGGAGGGGATAAGATATGTATTTAGTAGATAGAGATGTATATGCTTTTATAAAACCTTCATTTGATGCTCATACACTGGGATTGACTACAGCTGCTGAATTATTAAAAGATTGTGGTTATAAGGTAATAATTGCAGATGAAGTTATTTCAAAAGTTATGGATAATATAAATCACGAACCAAATCAACAGCGAATTTTAAATTGGATTATTGAAAATAAAATTACCCACATTGGAATAAGTTATAGATTAGATGAAGATGATGCAGTAGACCTGGTAGGATATCTTATGAATAGATTAAGAAGCGAAAGTATGTTAGATTACCAAGGCGGTCCTATTAAATCTGTATTTTTTGCAGGATTACCTCGTGCATGTGAAGTAATAAATGAGGTGCATAAAGGATTTGTAAAAACATTTAAAGGTGGAGAATCTATAAGAGAAACTTTACACAAAATGGGAGTTCCTGAAGAAAGAATTCCTAAACATATATTAGAAGGAAGTAGATATGATGATATTAGAATGGAATTTGGTGAGGATATAATCAAGTCCCAGAACTATGATTTTTTTAAACCAGTAGATAGAGCTACTTATCCAGAATATGGGACTTTTAATGATACAGTTGAAAAAAGGCTTGTAGCACAAAAATCAGGTCCTTTTGTACCATTGATGCGTGCTCATGCAGGTCCTTATTCATCTTCCATGACTAGAGAAGAAGCTATAAAGCTATTTATGTCTTGGGCAAAATATTTAGCTGAAACTGGATATTTAGACATTTTATCCATTGGAACTTCTCAATTAACTCAATCAAATTTTGGGGAAGATTGGGATGATAAACCTAATGGTGGAGGAGTACCTATAAATTCTCCTGAAGAATATAGAATGATTTGGGAAGTTTCTAGACCTTTATTATTGAGAACCTATGCTGGAACAAAAAATATACCAGAATTGGCAAGAATATATGAAGAAACCATAAATATATGTTGGCATGCTTTATCTTTATGGTGGTTTAACAAGCTAGATGGGAGAGGTCCTTATGATTTATACACCAATTTGCAGCAACATATTGAAACTTTAAAATATGTTGCAACAACAAATAAACCTTATGAGCCTAATGTATCCCATCACTTTGCATTTAGAGGAGCAGATGATGTAACTTATATAATATCAGCTTATTTAGCTTCAAAACTTGCAAAAAAATTGGGAATTAAAACTCTTATATTACAAAATATGTTAAATACACCTAGATTAACATGGGGGATTCAAGATTTAGCTAAATCTAGAGCTATGCTTACTTTAGTTAAAAGTTTAGAGGATTCTAATTTCAAGGTTATATTACAGCCTAGAGCAGGTTTAGACTATTTCAAACCTGATTTAGAAGAAGCTAAAATTCAATTAGCAGCAGTTACAGCCCTTATGGATGATATAGATCCTCATGATGAAACTAGTCCTCCAATTATACATGTGGTTAGTTATTCAGAAGCCTCCCATCTTGCAACGCCAGATATTATAAATGAAAGTATAAAAATTACTCAATATTCACTACAAGAGTATAGACGATTGAGAAAAGAAGGCAAAATAGAAGATATGAGTAGAAATGAAGATGTTTATGAAAGAATGATAGAACTTATAGGCTCTGCAAAGATTATTATTGATGGAATAGAAAAATATGTAGATAATCCTTATTCAGCAGAAGGATTTTATAAAATATTTGCAGCAGGTTTTTTACCTGTACCTTATCTATGGGGAGAAGTAGATGAATTTAAATATGCTAAAGGATTAAAAACAAGACCTGTAAGAGGTAGTGTAAAAGTTGTAGATGAGGAAGGCAATATTATGAGTGCTGAAAAAGTAGTGGATTATGCTAGAAGTAACTTAGAAGAAGTAGAATATATATTTAACCAAAAATATCGTGTGGGACAGTAAGGATGGTTTTTACTGTCCTATTATTATTGCCTATAAAAAAAATCAATAAATTGATAATTAATATCATAAATATCAATAATCATATATTTTTCATACTTCAAATGTTATAATCTAGGCTGAATAAAATATATAAGGGGGAATTTTTTGTGGGCGATTATAAAAAGATGTGGCAAGATTTAAATATGGATATTGAGAAGCATGATATTTTATGTGAAGCTTTACCAGAGCAATTTGGTGATATTTATTTAACTCAAGAAAATAGACCAGAAGCAATGAATTATTTTAATTATGTAGTTGCTGAAATACATGGTGCTAGAATAATGGAACTAGAAAAATATAAAAAAGAAGGTGGCAAAGTAGTAGGAACCTTCTGTGTATTTGTACCTGATGAGGTAATACTTGCGACAAAAGCTATAGGTGTAGGGCTTTGCTCAGGAAGCCAGTTTTGGATTGAAGATGGAGAAAAGATTTTGCCCAGAAATATATGCCCTTTAGTTAAGGCTTTTACAGGAGCTAAAATAGGTCTTACTTGTCCATATTTTCAATCATGCGATATGATTGTAGGAGAAACTACTTGTGATGCTAAGAAAAAGGCTTGGGAGATTATGGATGAATATATACCAGTTCATGTAATGGAACTTCCTCAAATGAAGAGGGAGAAAAATATCAAACAATGGGAAGATGAAATAAGGATATTTATAAATAGAATGGAAGAGTTAACAGGAAATAAAGTAACAATAGAAAGTTTAAAAAAAGGTATTGATATATGTAATGGAAAAAGAAAAGCATTAAAAAGGATGTATGATTTAAGGAAAAATACTCCTTCTCCAATTAGTGGTTTAGATGCATTGTTAGTAAGTCAAGTTGCCTTTTCTGATGATCCAGAAAGATTTATTGAAAAAACAGAAGAACTTTGTGATGAGTTAGAAGAGAGAGTAAAGGAATTAAAGCCTAATGGCAAAAAGAGAATAATGGTAACAGGTACCCCTATGGCTCTTCCAAATTGGAAACTTCATTCAATAGTTGAAGGTTTAAATGCTGAAATAGTTGTGGAAGAAACATGTACAGGAACCAGATATTTTGAGAATGAAGTATCTACTGAAGGGGATACAATTGATGAACTTGTAAGAAATATGGCTGAAAGATATATGGATATAAATTGTGCTTGCTTTACCCCAAATGAAGGTAGGGTAGAAGATATAATTAAATATGTTGATGAGTACAATGTAGATGGAGTAATATACTATAATCTATCTTTCTGTCATACTTATGCAATAGAATATGAAAAAATTGCAAAGGCTCTAAAGGAAGAGGATATACCTTTATTGAAAATAGAAACAGATTATTCTGAAGAAGATACAGGACAAATCAAAACTAGAGTTGAGGCTTTCTTGGAGATGATCTAGTTGGCAAAGCACTATATATTGTTTCCCAATTATAGTCAAGGACTTAAACTAGAAGTATTGTTAAAACAAAATAATATAAAATATGTAATTTCACCAACACCTAGAAAACTCTCAACAAGTTGTGGAATATCAATTATGTATAATAAGAAAGATGAAGAAGTTATAAAGGATATTATTGATAAAAATTCAGTTGAAATAAAAGGACTATTTACTATAGAGTAAAGGATGATAAGTATGAATTATATAGGAATAGACATAGGCTCAACAGCTTCAAAAGTTTCTGTGTTCGAAGATGATGATTTAAAATTAAATATTGTAATGCCAACAGGCTGGAATAGTGTAGAAACTTCCAGTAAAATAAGGGAAAAATTAGTAAAAAAGGGAATAGACATTGAAAATTCAAAAATAATAGCAACAGGTTATGGGCGAGTTTCTGTACCATACGCTCATAAAACCATAACTGAAATTACCTGTCATGGAAAAGGAGCTTATTATTTAGCAAGAGAAAATTTAACGGTAATAGATATTGGCGGACAAGATACAAAGATTATAACTGTTGAGGATGGGAATGTATCCAATTTTACTATGAATGATAAATGTGCTGCTGGGACAGGAAGATTCATAGAGCTTATGGCAAATACATTAAATGTTACTATTGATGAAATGGCAAATATGGTCTTAAGAGGTAAAGACATAAAGATTACAAGTATGTGCACGGTTTTTGCAGAATCTGAAGTGATAAGTCTTATTGGAAGCGGAGCAGATAGAGAGGATATCGCTAGAGGGGTTATGAATTCCATAATAGGACGAATAAAAAGTCTATTAAATAAGCATGGAATTAAAGGAAGTCTATATTTAACAGGAGGATTGTGTGAATTAGAATCTTTTATTCAGTTACTTTCTGAGGAAATTGGAAGTGAAGTAAAAACAAGTCCTCTTGGTAGATATGCTGGCTCTATAGGAGGAGCTTTACTAGCAAAAAACATATAAAGATTAAAAAAGCAAATCAAAACTCATGTGAGTTTTAATTTGCTTTTTTAGTTTGACGGGCATGTCGTATGTCTAAGGTATATTCGTGCAAAAATATCCGCCCTTGGTGCAACATTGGTGCATCTTTTTAAAAAAACTTAAATAGTTTTTTAAAAAGATTGAATTAACTGTATTTTTGCATTATACTTTAATTAATTACATAAGTTTAATGGAGGGGTTCAATGTTTGATTTATTTAAGAAAAAAACTAATGTTCAACAAGAAAATGAAGTTGTGGAAAAACAGAATACTTTAGAAGAAAATTTAAAAAATCAATCTCAACTTAATTTAATTAGACAAAATGAAAAAAAACTACTACATAATTTAGAACTTAAAATAGAAGATTCTGCCAATCAAACGGAAAACTTAATAAATGCTATAGGTGCTATTGCTAATAGAGTAGAAGAACAAGTAAAACATATATATGCAGTAGTGGATGAAATAGGACATTATTCTGCTATGGCAGAGGAACTTCATGCTAGTTCCAGTGATTCTTATGAAACAGCAAGTGGAACTTTAGAGGTAGTAAAAAAGGGCAGTGAATCAGTATATAATACCATTGAATCCATGAATGAAATTAATAAATCTATGTCTGGGGTAATGGATGAGATAAGTAGTTTAAAAGATAGTATTATTCAAATAGAAGATATATTAAACATAATAAGAGATATTGCAAAACAAACTAATCTATTAGCATTAAATGCCAATATAGAAGCAGCAAGGGCAGGAGATGCAGGAAGAGGTTTTGCTGTTGTAGCAGAGGAAGTAAAAAAGTTGGCAGATAGAAGTGCTGAGTCAGCCAATCATATATCGGATATAATAAAGAATATTCAGCAAAATGTAAATACTACCATTGAAGCCATTGAAAATAGCAATAATAAAGTAGTAGAAGGTTCTTCAGTAGCTCAAGAATCGCAAAATGCCTTCGAAGAAATTGAAGCTGCAATAAATGATGTTTTGGGAATAATGAAAGAAATAGCTCAAGCTATATCTGCTCAGACTGAAAGCCTTGAATCCATAGTGCTTTCTACTGACGAAATGGAACATTCTTCAGATAAAGCTATGGCTATGGTAGAAAGTGCAATGATGAATACTCAATTTACAAAAGCAACTTTAAAAGAATTAAAACAAGTAACAATGCTTTTAGATGATATGACTAATAAACTATTGGAGGAAATAGAAATAGAGGAAAAAGAGGAGTCAGTTACTATAAAGCTATCCATTTCATCTCCTCTTCAAACTTTAGATCCAGCTATGTGTAATGTTATGGAAAGCTTAAGATTTTTAAACAATATTCATACTGGTTTACTAACAATTAGTGATACAGGGGATGTACTTCCTTCCATAGCGAAAACATGGTATGTTAAGGATGACAATCTGACTTGGATATTTAATTTAAGAAATGATGCTACATTCCATAATGGGAAAAAGGTCACAGCTTATGATGTAAAATATTCTTTAGAAAGGTTACTATCCCCTAAGTTTAATTCACCAAACGCTTGGTTTATAGATTATATTGAAGGTGCAAAGGATTTTATGACAGGGAAAACCAATGAAGTAAAAGGTATTCAAGTATTAGATGAATATAGATTATCCATTAGATTAGAAAATCCTTTTAATGGATTTCTTCTATTGTTATCTCATGGTTGTTGTGCAGTAATGGATCGAGAAGAGCTTAAAGCTGGGAAATTTATAGGATGCGGTCCTTATATGATAGATAACTATAAGGAGAATGAATATAGATTAGTAGCTAATCCTAATTTTATAGGAGGTAAGCCCTATTGTGATGTAGTTAAAGCTAAAGTTGGAGATAAAGATGCATTAGAGAACTTCTTAAATGGGGAATATGATTTTTATATAGTAGAAAATAAAAAAGATTATGAAACTCTCAAATCCTATGGATTAGGAGACAATATAAAGTTTGTTGATTTAATAGCCACATTTTATATTGGGTTTAAACTAAAAAACACAAGCTCACCTTATGTTCAACCAAGAATTAGGCAAGCTATAAATCATGCTATAAATAAACAAAGGATAATAGATGAACTATTTGGCGGTCTTGCAGTAGAAGCAAAATGTATAATACCTCCTGGATTAATACCTGATGATCATGTAAAAGGTTATGAATATAATCCTCAGAAAGCAAAGAAAATTATAATGGAAGAAGGAATAAACTTAAATAGACCTTTAGTATTTCTTTCAGGAGAAAAACCTCACCCTATGTTGAAATTAGTAGAAGAGGATTTAAATGCTATAGGGATTACATGTAAGTATAAAAAAGTTTCAGATGAAAAACTTACAAGAGCTCAGGAGCTACAAGAAGGTTTTGACATGTATTTTTCTGGGTGGTATGCTGACACATTAGATCCTTCATCTTTTATAAAGCCTTTATTTATGCCAGATGCTCAAACTAACTTAAGTGCTTATGAAAATGAACAGGTAGTAGAGCTTATAGATAGGGCAACTAAAACTACAAATCCTAGAAGAAGAGAAGAGTTGTATATGGAAATTCAGAAGATAATATCAGAAGATGCCCCCAATGTTCCTATACTTCATCCACAAAATGGCGTATGCACTAAAGATGATGTGCATAATGTAAATTTATCATCCTTAGCAATGCTTAAATATGATAATATTATAAAATATGAGTAAATATATTTTATACTAATGTATGCTTAAAAATTCACCATATTTAGGTGATTTTTAAGCATGTTTTTATGCGATAAAAAAGTTTTTTTAGAATAAAAGTTGTTAATTGTTTAACTATTGACTAAATTTATATCTTTGATAAAATTATTAACAATGATACAAAATTTTAATACATTGGAGCGGATAGCTTTACAAGGAGGGGTGTTTATGCATATTGAAGAAATGGAAGGTACAATTGATGGTATTATTGAAACTTATGGTAGAGAAAAATCTTCAATAATCACTATATTACAAGAGGTTCAAGAGAAATACAGATATTTACCAAAAGAGGCTTTGGAATATATAGCTGAAAAAATGGATATTAGTTCCTCAAAATTATTTGGTATTGCTACATTTTATGAGAATTTTTCATTAGAACCAAAGGGTAAGTATGTTATTAAAGTTTGTGATGGTACTGCTTGCCATGTTAGGAATTCTAATCAAATACTAGAAGCATTATACAGGGAATTAGAATTAAATAGTGAAAAACGTACCACTGATGATTTTTTGTTTACAGTTGAAACTGTATCTTGCCTTGGAGCCTGTGGACTTGCACCTGTAGTAAATATTAATGGCAAGGTTTATGGGAATATGACTTTAGAAAAGGCGATTGAGCTTATACAAGAAATAAGGAGGGGTTCTGATGGCAAAAATTAATTGTACTAGCGAACTTAAAGAAATATCTCAAAGATATAAAGGTGCTCTTAAAAAATGCCAAAAACGTGTACTGGTATGTGGGGGAACCGGATGTGTAGCAAACGGTTCTTTAGATATTTATGAGAAATTAAAAGAATTAGTAAGAGAGAAAGGCCTATTAGCAAAGGTGGAATTATGTGAAGAGGATGATGGAATTAGGATAAGAAAGAGTGGATGCCATGGATTTTGTGAAGAAGGACCATTAGTTAGAATTGAGCCTGATAATTTTTTATATATAAGAGTAAAATTAGAAGATTGCGAAGAGATTGTAAATCAAACATTGATAAAAGAACAACCTATTGAAAGACTCATGTATAAATCTAATGGTAAAGTTTTTTATGCTGAAGAAGAGATACCTTTCTATGAATCTCAAACGCGTCTTGTACTAGAGCATTGTGGACATATTGATGCAGAATCAATTGAAGAATATATTGCATATGGTGGTTATCAAGCCCTTGCTAAGGTTTTAGATACAATGACTCCAGAAGAAGTATGTAAAGAGATAACTGATGCAAACCTTAGAGGCAGAGGTGGTGGAGGTTATCCTACTGGAAAGAAGTGGTCACAAGCACTTTCCCAATCAAGTGATATTAAATATGTAATATGTAATGGTGATGAGGGAGATCCAGGTGCATTTATGGATAGATCTATTATGGAAGGAGATCCTCATAATATTATAGAAGGTATGACTATAGCTGCTTATGCAACAGGAGCAACTGAAGGATATATATATGTAAGAGCAGAGTACCCATTAGCTGTAGCAAGGTTGAATGAAGCTATTAAACAGGCTAGAGAATTTGGATTACTTGGGAAAAATATATTAGGTACAGATTTAAATTTTGATATTCATGTAAATAAAGGTGCAGGAGCTTTTGTATGTGGTGAAAGTAGTGCTCTTATTGCCTCCATAGAAGGCGAAAGAGGAATGCCGAAGGTAAGAGTAAAGAGAACTGTAGAAGAAGGACTTTGGGGCAAACCTACTGTTTTAAATAATGTGGAAACTTTTGCTAATGTTCGGCATATAATTATGAATGGTGCTGAATGGTACAAGTCCTATGGCACTAAAAATAGTCCTGGTACTAAAGCTTTTGCGTTGACAGGAAATGTAAATAATACTGGACTTATAGAGGTGCCAATGGGTACAACCCTTAGAGAAATCATATTTAATATAGGCGGAGGAATAAAGGATGGCAAAAAATTTAAAGCTGTTCAAATAGGTGGTCCTTCAGGTGGATGTCTAACAAGGGAACATTTAGATATGCCGTTGGATTTTGATTCTTTAAAAAAAGCTGGGGCTATGATTGGATCAGGTGGAATGGTAGTAATGGATGAAGATACTTGTATAGTAGAAGTTGCTAGATTTTTTATGAATTTTACTCAAAATGAATCTTGTGGGAAATGTGTACCTTGTAGGGAAGGTACTAAAAGGATGCTTGAAATTTTAGAAAAAATTGTTAATGGAAAGGGAACTGTAGAAGATTTAAATTTACTGGAAGAATTAGCAGATACCATAACTAATACTGCTCTTTGTGGACTTGGGAAAACAGCAGCGAATCCGGTAGTTAGTTCATTAAAATATTTTAGGGATGAATACTTAGCTCATGTAGTGGATAAAAAATGTCCTACTGGTACTTGCGAAGGTTTAAAAATAATGAAAATAGTACCTGAATTATGTAGAGGCTGTGGTAAATGTAGATTAATATGCCCTGTGAACGCTATATCTGGTAAAATAAGAGATAAATTCCAGATAGATCCTGATATTTGTATTAAATGTTATTCCTGTATTGAACATTGTGCTTTTTCAGCTATAAAGGAGGTTTAAATTATGGGTACTATGATTATAGATGGCAGAAAAGTAGAATTTGATAAAGAAAAAAATGTATTAGAAGTAGTGAGAAAGGCTGGTATTGACCTGCCAACTTTTTGTTATCATTCAGAATTAAGTATTTTTGGTGCTTGTAGAATGTGTATAGTTGAAGATGTAAATGGAAAAACTTTTGCATCCTGTTCAGAAAGACCAAGGGATGGTATGGAAATATATACAAATACACCAAAGGTACAAAAATATAGGAAAGTAATTCTTGAATTATTATTAGCTGAACATGATAGAGATTGTACAAGTTGCGAAATAACTGGACAATGTGAGCTTCAAAAATTAGCACTTAGATTGAGAATTGAAGAAATTAGATTTAGTGAGATGATTGATAAACTTCCTATAGATAAATCAAGTTTGAGTATTATTAGGAATCCTAATAAATGTATTTTATGTGGAGATTGTGTAAGAGTGTGCGAAGAAGTGCAAGGAGTAGGAGCACTAAGTTTTGCATATAGAGGTTCAAAAATGAGGGTAACACCTGCATTTAACAGAAGTATTGCTGAAGTGGATTGTGTAAATTGTGGACAGTGTAGAACTGTTTGTCCAACAGGAGCAATTGTAATTAAAAATGAAAATGATAAAGTTTGGGAAGTAATTCATGATGAAAAAAAAAGGGTGGTAGCACAAATAGCTCCTGCAGTAAGAGTTGCTTTAGGAGAAGAGTTTGGATTTAAACCAGGAGAAATAACTATAGGGAAAATAGTTGCTGCACTTAAGAGGATTGGATTTGATGAAGTTTATGATACATCTTTTGGGGCAGATATGACAGTAATTGAAGAAAGCAATGAATTTATGGAGAAATTTAAAGAAGGAAAAGGACTTCCATTATTTACTTCTTGTTGTCCAGCATGGGTTAAGTTTGCTGAAAATAAATATCCCGATATGGTAGGAAATATTTCAACTTGTAAATCTCCTCAACAGATGTTTGGCTCAGCATTAAAAGAATATTTTAAAGATAAAGATAAAAGGGAAGGTAAGGAAACTGTAGTTGTATCAATAATGCCTTGTACGGCTAAAAAAGCTGAAGCTGCTAGAGAAGAATTTGAACATGATGGAATTAGAGAAGTTGATATAGTTATAACAACACAGGAATTGGCATTTTTAATAAAAGAAGCAGGTATTATGTTTGAGAAATTAGAAGAAGAATCCTTTGATATGCCTTTTGGGTTGGTAAGTGGTTCAGGAGTAATATTTGGTTCCACTGGTGGAGTTACTGAAGCAGTAATTACAAGACTTTTGAAAGATAAGCCTGATCATACAACTAAGGATATAATGTTTAAAGATGTCCGAGGAATGGAAAATATAAAAGAAGCTATATTTGATGTAGGAGGAATAGAGGTTAGATTAGCAGTAGTACATGGATTGAAAAATGTTAATGAATTGATAAAACAAATAGAGTCTGGAGAAAGAAGCTATCATTTTGTAGAAGTGATGGCTTGCCCAGGAGGATGCATAAGTGGTGGTGGACAACCCGTAGTATACAAAGAAAAAGATGTAAGATCTAGTAGAGCAAATGGATTATATAAGCTTGATAGAATGTCGCAAATTAAGAGTTCTGAAGAAAATCCTTTAGTGGCTTCATTGTTCGAAGGTATATTGAAAGATAGACACGATTTGTTGCATGTTGATAGAAAGTCAAATAAATAATTAATTTAGTAAACTTTATATAATAAGGACAGAAAAATTATTATAATATTATAATTTTCCTGTCCTTATTAATTTTAATTTCATTATAGTTTTATAAGTTTATTATAAGAAAATATAAAATTGATTAAATACATATGCAGATAAGATTGGTATGCAAATTAAAAATATATTTAAATATATAAAAATAATATGATACAATATAATTTGTGTTAGAAATTTTGTTAAAAGTTATGTAATATAGTTATACTAATATGGATTAATTTTTTAGAGATAAAGGACGTGAAAAAGTGACTATTTTATTTGAAGATTTTTTAGAACAATTAGTGACCAATTCTACATTACTTATTACTGTAATATTGACTTTGGGAGTAGTCCTGGTAAATGGTTGGACTGATGCTCCAAATGCAATTGCAACAGCTATTGCTACCCGTTCCATAGGGCCGAGAAGTGCTATAACTATGGCAGCTATATTTAATTTTTTAGGGATATTGATTATGACCATGGTAAACAGTTCTGTCGCTATGACTGTATATAATATGGTAGATTTTGGCGGCGATCCCCATACTGCTCTTGTGGCCCTTTGTGCTGCACTTTTTGCAATCGTTATTTGGGCTACTATGGCTTGGTATTTTGGCATACCTACAAGTGAAAGCCATGCACTTATTGCAGGAATATCTGGTGCTGCTATAGCTCTTCAAGGAGGTTTTTCTGGTATAAATGGTTCTGAATGGGTTAAAGTTATATATGGATTAGTTTTTTCTACCATAATGGGTTTTGGAATGGGATTTATTATTGTGAAATTAGTGGAATTTATATTTAAGGATGTTGACAGAAGAAAAACTACAGGTTTTTTTAAAGGAGCTCAAATATTTGGGAGTGCAGCTATGGCGTTTATGCATGGGGCACAAGATGGGCAAAAGTTTATGGGCGTGTTTATGTTAGGTATTTTCTTAGCAAAAGGGCAAGGTAATGTATCCAATTTTCAAATACCCTTTTGGCTTATGATATTGTGTTCCTTAGTAATGGCATTAGGTACATCTATGGGAGGGTATAGAATAATAAAAGCAGTTGGTATGGATATGGTAAAGTTGGAAAAATATCAAGGGTTTTCAGCTGATCTAGCAGCAGCCCTTTGC